>CAZLUY010000617.1:0-3654 GCA_964562785.1 uncultured Limnohabitans sp.
CAGTCCGTTGAGGCATCATCAAGAGTCCTTTTTGCAGGATTGGTTGTCGAGTGTATCACTTGTCCGGGACAGACTCTCTACATTAGACTCTGTTGGCTTCCTAGCTGAGATTTTTGGCACTGACCCTGTAAGCTTCAAGCCTTTACAACTGCCATTTGATCCTTCAGAGCAACCACCAATAGTTGATCGTGAATATTGGCTAGGAGCTGAGTATCCGGAAACTTATGAACCGGATGGAGATCGCCTATCACTATTGATTTTTGAAAATGAAAACCTTGCGCTGAATACTTGTGGGCTGATTTTGGATGAATGGATGGAGATTATTCCACAGAAGAATCAGACTACCGGGATTGCATTCCATTATAATCAGCCTGATTCTAGAGCACCTCAGAGTTTGCTTTTGGCTGTACCGCCAGAGAAAAGAGGAAAGTGGGATTTCGAGGAGCTAGGATTATGTGTGGAAGAAGCATTTGATTTAGCTAAAATCAGAGCTGTGGAGCCCGATCAATTAGATGAATCTATGTATGCTCAAATGCTACCAGTTACAAGTGCCTTGGCATTTGGAGATGACGAATTTGCTAAAAGACTTGCTCAAGATTTAGATGACGATCAGGAGACTCAAGATCTAGAAGACGGTGAAAACAAGCTAGGGTATTTCATTGATTATACACATTTAAATACTGGTCACGAACCAGAGGAGGAATAATATGTCTAAGAGCTTAATTAACTATCAGCCATGTGAGCCTTTCAGAGCTTATAATCGACTTGAAGGCAGGCCTCGTGAAGAGGAACTCGATGATTCTCTTGCCGCGAGAATTAATGACCCTTTATGGATGCTCGCTAGACAATACCAGTTTGGAGAACTAAAAGGAGAGGATGCCGGATCAGCCATATTTGCTAAAGTTGCCATCAATTCGATTCGAATGACCTCTTTTAAAGGTGGTAAGACTCAGAAGGAAACTTACTCTGATGACATACCTTTGGAGACCCGAGTTGAACGAATTTTCCCAAAATTTGATCTTAAGCAAAGTGCACGTTTTGGAAGAAAATTCTTGCTTCTTTTGGATGAAGAGGGAGCTAAAATGGGTGACTATTCCGCTGGGATGTATAAGGATTCCTTGGTTGCAAAATTTCCTTTTGAAGTGCCTGAGATAGATGATAATATCGAAAGTGATAAGCCTGAAAAAAGTATCCCTGCTGCAAGAAGGCTGAGTCTTCAGCAGGCAACTTCATTTCTCAGGTCTATATCCGGCCGTGCTTTGAATGGTGCCGAACTGTGGTCTTTTCTTGGAGGTAATGAATCCGAGTCCTCAAAGTTGGCGCTTAGCGGAAATCAAAATCCTACTGCAGACAAATTTGTAAAATCCAATCATAAAATCACTCTGAGGAATGCTTGCAAAAGATGGATTGATTTTTTGCGAGAGGAGCTAAATCTCCCTGCCGAAGAATCCGACTCAAGCTGGTTCCGTGAGAGATTGGAGTATAGTTTCGAAACTGAATTAGACGAGGGTAATACTAAACAAACAACACTTGGAGCCGAGGAATATTTTCATGGTCACTTAGATTGGTTCTCTTTTGATATAAAAAAGGAGGCGGGAGAATCATTGGATTCACCAGATCCAGAGATAAAAAAGAGAGAAGTTTTGACAGGAATTCCTACTGAGGCGTCATTTGCAGGAATGCCGAACTCCAGATGGTGGGAGATGGAGGATGGCTCCATTGACTTGGGTAATCTAAAGGCCTCTGATACGGATATAGCTAAAATTTTGGTTACTCAGTATGCACTTCAATACAGCAATGATTGGCTCTGTATACCCTACGCTGTGCCCACGGGAAGCTATGCTGAGGTAGAAGGGGTTTTAGTCACCGATACTTTTGGACAAAACTTCCTGGTAGAAGCGGCTCATAAAAATGGTGAAGACTGGAATGACTGGAATATGTATTCTTTGGTTTATAACCAGGAGGAATTTGAGAAACCAAAATTTGATAAGCGTCTATTATTGCCACCTTCGGCCGCTAAGACTCTGGAAAGTGAGCCTATAGAAGAGATAAAGCTAATCCGTGACGAAATGGCCAATATGGTTTGGGCCATTGAAGCTCGTATTCCTAATGGTCTTGGGAATGGATTGGATGGGTATGAGGCTGCGAGAAACCTGGAAGGTGAACTAGAGCGGCTGTTAGAGGAAAGTCAACCTGAATCTCAGATAGCTCTGCCTGAAGTAAATCTTAACCCCGATGTAAATAGAGCAACAACTTACAAGCCTCAACTGAAGTATCAATTGGGAAATTCTGTAAGTGAAAATTGGATTCCATTTGTGCCAGTTCATCAAAACGGCTCAAATCGAGAGATTCATTTTCAACGGGCTTCTATGCCTAGGATTAATGAGCTCTTTGAACCTCATGCAATTAGACCAAGAACCCAACTATTGAGAGAGGGGATTAACGAAGAGGATAATCAGCAAACACCTTATTACATCAACGAGGAAGAGGTGCCTAGAGCCGGTGTGAAAGTTACTGGAACCTATCAAAGGACACGTTGGTATAACGGGAAAGTAGTCTCTTGGTATGGGCGAAGAAAGAAAACTGGTCGAGGTGAAGGAAGTAGTGGATTACGCTTCGATTCAGTCTTGGATAATGACTAAATATTTGTTATTTTAATTAATGAAATAAAGCACTTAGGTGCATAAAGATTAATAAGTTCAATAGAACAAGGATTCTGCAAGAAAAGAAGAGAAACATGGAAATTGATACCTGATACAAGCGGAACAAAGAGTAACGCAAATGACAATCTTGATAGCAGTGGCGTCTTCTTAGGGAGACGTATTCCTTTTTTAGGGGTATTTGGTTTTAAGGATTGTAGCTATTTTCTCAGGGTTAGTTTCAGTAATAATTTCTTCGTATGCTGAAGAATCTTCCATTTGATATGATTCCCCTTTATCAAAATAATCAAGAAGCCCTTCCGCCACCGTCGGGTAATTTTTTTCTTTGAGTTGTTCAACCAGAGCTCTTGATTTTTCTTCGCCAAGCTTTCTTCTCAATTGTTGAATCTCTTGCTTAATTTTTTCATCCTGTATCCCGAAATACTCTTTGACAATTCTTTGTACCCGAGTTTCCTTGGGAGGGTTGAGCCAAATCTTTCTTCCATTTGATACTGTTTCCATCAAGTTTAGAGGGAGAAGATTTTTTCCTAGGCTATATCTTTCTGATTCTATAAAAACAGCTCTATCAGGATCAAAACCTGCCAGTTCGAATGCAATACTTAGAATGAAATTCTCTTGGTTTGGCTGAATTCTTCCTTCTAGATTTCCAAATCCAGAGCCTTTATGCCTGGCAATTCTTTCTAAGTTTAAAACCTGAGCTCCTTTCTTTTCAAGCAATTGCAAAATTTCAGTTTTTCCAGTTCCTGTCTTTCCACAAAGCATGACATATTTCAATTCTCTTTTGAAAAATTGATTTGCTTCCCTTATCAATCCCTGATATCCTCCTTTATATATGTAGATATTCATTTCTGACCGGAATTGAAGCCAGATAGTTTTAGCAAGGAGTAATTTGGATTGATCAATAAGTACTACAGGTTTCCTTTTGGAATTGGAGATATCCAAATCATAAACCCTATCCATAATTTGCTTACCTATGGGATGGCTAAACCCTTTT
>CAZLUY010000618.1:0-11283 GCA_964562785.1 uncultured Limnohabitans sp.
ATGCTTTTGTTCTTCTTTATGGTGACAACCGTATTGAGAGATCAGGAGATCTTGGTAGAGCAAAAATTACCTCAAGCAACTCAGCTTCAGAAGCTTCAGAAGAAGTCTTTGATCTCCTATATTTTCATAGGAAAGCCGAAGAATACATCACTATATGGTACTGAGCCAAGGGTTCAGGCAAACGATGCTCTTTTGAATGCGGATGATATCGTTCAGTGGGTAAACCGTGAGCGTGATGCGTTGGCAGAAGCTGACCGAGGCTTGATTACAATTTCCATGAAAGTGGATAGAGACGTAAAAATGGGTCCAATCTCTGATGTTCAGACTGAACTTAGGGAGGCTGACGCGAGGCGAGTTCTATACGCTTCGGTAGGAAAATTGATCCAGAATTAGAAATACAAATCAGTATATTGAAAGCTATTCCGATTATCGGAATAGCTTTTTTTTTGATAATATATGTTTAAAACCCTGCAAGAAAAGAAGAGAGTTCAAAATGGTTGGGCCATGTACGATTGGGCTAATTCGGTTTACTCTCTAGTCATCACCTCGACCATATTTCCTGTCTATTATAATAGTGTCACTCAGACCGAAGAAGGAGGGGATACCGTCAATTTTTTTGGATTAGAAGTGGTGAATACCGTTTTATACTCCTATTCCATTTCCTTTTCATTTTTACTTATTGCCATTCTATCCCCTTTGCTTTCCGGGATAGCTGACTCAAGTGGTAAGAAGTTGAGTTTCATGAAATTCTTCTGCTACCTGGGATCGCTATCTTGTTTGGGTCTTTTTTTCTTCGAAGGCCCAAATCTAGAATGGGGGATTTTCTGTAGCGTAATGGCTTCGGTCGGTTTTGCGGGCAGTATTGTTTTTTATAATGCCTTCTTACCAGAGATTTCAGAAGAAAATGAATATGATTTGCTTAGTGCAAAAGGTTTCTCCTTAGGATACATTGGTTCTGTAATCTTACTTGTTGTGAATCTGATGATGATTCAAAAACCAGAATGGTTTATGATTCCTGAAGGTGGGATGGCTGCAAAATTGTCCTTCCTTATCACTGGTCTTTGGTGGGCTGGATTCGCCCAATTCTCATTCAGGGTTTTGCCTGATAATCCACATAAAAAGAAAGTAAGTAACGAGATGCTCTCGAAGGGCTATCAAGAAATAAGGAAGGTTTTCGGACAGGTGAGGAAGATTTATGTGATGAATAAGTTTCTACTTGCCTTTTTCTTTTGGTCCATGGGGGTTCAGACAGTAATGTACCTTGCTGCCTCATTCGGAGATAAAGAACTTGAATTACCTGGTGACCAATTGATAATCACCATACTTATCATCCAATTGGTAGCCATAGGGGGAAGTTATTTGTTCGCCTTTGTCTCAAAGAAATTTGGTAATCAGCTGAGCTTGGCCATCATGGTGTTTGTGTGGATAGGGATATGTATTGCCGCCTATTTCGTTTATAATTTGTATGAATTTTATGCTTTGGCCTTTGTCGTTGGATTGGTAATGGGTGGTATTCAATCCATCTCACGATCGACTTTCTCTAAGCTTATTCCTACTTCTACAACTGATCATGCCTCATTCTTTAGCTTTTATGATGTAACGGAAAAGGTAGCCATTGTCTTAGGAACCTTCTCTTATGGATTCATTGAGCAACTTACTGGAAGTATGAGAAATAGCTCACTGGCTCTCGGAATTTTCTTTCTTCTTGGTCTAGCCTTTCTAACCATGGTAAGAATGCCGAAAGCTCAAACTCTAAATCAAAAGGTGGAATAGATGATACCCATTTTAAAAGGAGATCAGATTAGCCAACTGGATAGAAAACATTTAGAGCTATCCGGACAAAGCAGCTTAGAACTGATGGAAAGTGCTGCTAACTCCTTTTGCAAATGGTTTATTTCTAGATTTTCGAAAGAGGGTAGGATATCTATTTTTTGTGGTCAAGGAAATAATGGTGGTGATGGCTATGCTATAGCAAGAATCTTAAAAGCTCAGGGGTTTGATCTTTCCATTATTCATTGCCATGATCGAAAGAATATGAGCCCCGATTCCCAATCTAATTTGGATCGATTACCTGATTCTATTGCGGTTTTTGACCTGTCGGATAGACTTCCTGAAAGCGAAGTTTTAATTGATGCCTTTCTCGGAGTCGGACTAAAAGGTCAATTGAGAGAATCGGCTGCCGGGGTTATAGCTAAGATGAATTCCTTTAAGGGGATTAAGGTTGCTATTGATATGCCTAGTGGTTTGCCATCCGAAGGGTTAGGATCTGAAGGATGCTTCAATGCTGATTATACAGTTAGTTTTGCGCAACCCAAACTATCTCAACTATTGCCCGAGAATCAAGAGTATGTTGGTGAACTAGTTGTAAGGGATATTGGAATCCTGCAAGTGGCATCAGGTTATTTCGAGACAGAATACTTCTATGTAAACGAGTCTTATGTCAGAGGTAATCATTTATCCTTTGGCAGGTTCAGCCATAAAGGTGATTTTGGAAAGGTGATGTTGGTTGGAGGATCAAAGGGTAAAATGGGCGCAATTCTCCTATCTGGAGAGAGTGCTTTCCGAACTGGCTCTGGTCTTGTATTCATTAGTGTGGATGAAGATCAATCAGATATTGTCCAAAATGGGCTGAAAGAAGCTATGGTACTTTCGGAAACTAGTCCTGAAGTGTCTTCATTAGATGCTATTGGAATTGGACCAGGTTGGGGTATAGATCATCGCAAGCAACAATTAGAATATCTCTTTGACAGAGCGGACTCCCCTTTGGTATTGGATGCTGATGCTTTGAATGTGATTTCAAAGAATAAGGAATTGCTCGATAAGATTCCTGAGACTAGCATTATCACACCCCATTTGATCGAATTTGATCGAATCGCAGGCAAATCGAATAATCAGGAAGAGCGATGGGACAAGGCTAAAGACTTGGCGATTTCCAAAAATATCTTTGTTGTACTTAAAGGTGCCAATACTCAGATTTCTGCTCCGGATGGAAGACAGTATTTCAATTCTACAGGGAGCCAATTCATGGCTACGGCGGGATCGGGAGATGTATTGACCGGGGTTATTACATCGTTATTGGGCCAGGGCTATTCACCTCTAAATGCATCTATTCTAGGAGTCTTTCACCATGGATTGGCAGGGGAAATAGCTTCAGAGAATTTTGGCAGAGGAACGATGGCCAGAGATATTATTCAAAGCATTCCTGAATCTTTTTCGAGACTTGGTGTTAAGTAAACAAGTTTTTATCTCTGGAAAGAAATATCTATGTCGGGTTCAAGTACGCTAAATGAGAAATTCCTTCTTTGGACCCTTGCCGCTATCAATTTCATCCACATTGTTGATTTCATGATATTGATGCCCCTGGGGCCTCAATTGATGAGAATTTTCGAAATATCCCCTCGCGAGTTTGGTTTACTGGTTTCCTGCTATACATTCAGCGCAGGTACTTCTAGTTTTTTCGGAGCTTTCTTTCTTGACAGGTTTGACCGCAAGAAGATTCTGTTTTGGGTTTATGTGGGCTTTACCTTAGCCACCTTAGGTTGTGCCCTCGCCAATTCCTATTCCTTATTACTATCTGCTCGCCTTTTATCAGGAGTTTTTGGGGGACTGTCTACGGCGCTGATTCTTGCTATTATTGGTGATGTCATTCCTGATGAAAGAAGGGGAAGAGCCATGGGGTTGGTAATGGCTGCATTTTCTGTGGCCTCAGTTCTTGGTGTTCCTCTAGGACTTTTTTTAGCGAGTATTTCAGATTGGCATATACCTTTCTATATCCTGACAGGATTATCAGCCGCTAGCCTACTTATGGTGATGAGGTTTATTCCTAGTATCACTGGGCATCTTGAGAAAGAGTCGGTCCGTCCTTCTCCAGCTGTTGTAGTGAAAAGGGTTACGAGTAATTCCAATCAAATGAGAGCAATTCTACTTTCAGTAATGATCATGTTCGGTCAGTTCATGATCATTCCTTTTCTCAGTCCATATACAGTAGCGAATGTTGGTTTTACAGAGCTTCAGCTGACTTATATCTACATGGCAGGAGGGGCATTCACCATCTTCACCTCACCCTGGGTGGGTAGGATGGCCGACCGATATGGTAAGCTTAAGATATTCACCATTTTCATGTTATTGAATGTTATTCCGATAGCTGTTATCACCCATTTAGGAGAAACTCCTATTTATTTTGTGTTGATGATTTCGACCATGTTTTTCGTCACTTCCAACGGTCGATATGTTCCGGCGGCAGCTATTATCACCGGGACAGCGAAGCCAGAGAATAGAGGAAGCTTCCTAAGCTTTAATTCAGCTATTCAACAAATCGCCATTGGCTTTGCATCCTTAATTGCTGGTATAATCATTGGTGAAAATGAGGTAGGCGAGCTTACCAATTATAATCTCGTCGGTTATTTGGCAATCTTCTTTAGCCTACTTTGTATACCCATTGCACGGCGGGTGAAAATTGTGAGCTAAAAAAAATCCCGAATCTATCGATTCGGGATTTTTTTAGAATTCTGCGTTTCCTGGTGTTCTTGGGAAGGCAATGACATCTCGAATATTGCCCATTCCCGTGACGAACTGAACCATTCTCTCAAATCCAAGCCCAAAGCCTGAATGAGGAGTGCTCCCAAATCGTCTTGTATCCAGGAACCACCACATTTCTTCCTGAGGGATATTCATTTCTTCCATTCTGGCAGTGAGCACATCCAATCTTTCTTCTCGCTGTGAGCCCCCAACTATTTCCCCGATTCCAGGGAATAGAATGTCCATGGCAGCCACAGTCTTTCCATCTTCATTTTGTCTCATGTAGAAAGATTTGATCTCCTTCGGATAGTCGGTCAAGATAACCGGCTTCTTGAAGTGCTTTTCAACCAGGAATCGCTCATGCTCGGATTGCAAATCTGCTCCCCATCCTTCGATCAGGAATTGGAATTTTTTCTTCTTGTTCGGCTTAGAGTTTCTGAGAATATCAATGGCTTCAGAATAGGTAAGCCTTACAAAATCATTTTCACTGACAAACTTAAGTTTCTCAGTCAAGCTCATTTCTGACCTTTCATTAGCAGGCTTGGACTTTTCTTCATCTAAACCTCTCTTTTCTAGGAAGGCTAAATCATCCTTACAGTTTTCTAGAATATACTTACAAAGATATTTTAGGAAATCCTCGGCTAAATCAGCGTTGTCCTCGGCATCATAGAAGGCCATTTCCGGCTCAATCATCCAGAATTCGGCTAGGTGTCGAGTAGTATTGGAGTTCTCAGCTCTAAAGGTCGGGCCGAATGTATAAATCTCCGACAGAGCTAAAGCCGCCAACTCGCCCTCCAGCTGACCAGATACAGTAAGATTAGACTCTCGTTCGAAGAAGTCCTGTTTGTAGTCCACCTCACCATCTTCTGTCAAAGGAGGATTTTTGATATCCAAAGTGGTCACCTTGAAAGTTTCACCGGCCCCTTCAGCGTCTGATGCCGTAATGATTGGGGTGTTGATATAGAAGAAACCTTTATCATTGAAATATTTGTGAACAGCAAAAGCCAACGCATGACGTACTCTGAAAACTGCACTAAATGTGTTGGTTCTCATTCGCAAATGAGCGATGTCTCTGAGAAATTCCAAAGAATGCTTCTTTGGTTGTAATGGATACTTTTCAGGATCCGCATCACCTAATACTTCTATAGATCCCACAACTAGCTCTGAACTTTGACCAGAACCTTGAGACTCTACGACCTTTCCCTGAATTTTCAAACATGATCCAGTGGTGCATCTTTTCAGAGTGTCCTCATCAATCACGTTTGGATCTGCAACGCATTGGTAATTATTAATTGTTGACCCGTCATTAAGTGCGATGAAACTAACATTTTTATTTCCACGCTTCGTTCTCACCCACCCCATAAGGGTAGCAGTTTCGCCAATGTGATTTTGCTCAAGTAAGGTCTTGATTTTTACCCTTTTGTTGAATGCCATGCTGTTTTAATTAGTTGGCTGACAGGCCGTTTTCATTCATATTAAATAGTGTGCAAAAAAACGATTAAATAAGCTTTTTATCAAAAAATTGATTGATTTTCATAAATTTGAAAACAGTCTTTTCGCCGTTAAAAAGCCTTTTTATTCGCGTTTTTTGGTGTTATCTTGTTTTGAATGCAAAAGCTTAATTTAAGTCAATCCCTTTCTCAAAAATTATCCCCTCAGCAGATTCAATTCATCAAATTATTGCAGGTGCCTACTGCAGAATTAGATGCGAGGATTGAGGAGGAATTGGAAGTGAATCCGGCTTTAGAAGAAGGCAAGGACGAAGATAATTCCAAGGATGAGATCGAGGATAGCTTTGAAGATGAGGCAATTCCGGAAGAGCGTGATGTAAATCTGGAGGATTATCTCACGGATGATTACGGCGGGTACAAGATGCAGGGCGACGGGAATTATAACCCCGATGAGGAAGGAAGAGAAATGCCAATATCTAGTCAGGCATCTTTGCATGAAATGTTGATCTCTCAGCTTAGCTATTTGAAGCTTGATGAAAGACAAAAAATAATCGGGCGTCAACTCATTGGTAGTATTGAGAACGATGGCTATATCAGGCGAGATCTTGAGGCTATTATTAATGATTTGGCTTTCAGCCAGAACGTAGAGACTGATCTTGATGAGTTGGAGGAGATTTTACGGAAGATTCAAAACTTTGATCCTGCCGGAATCGCTTCAAGAAATTTGCAAGAGTGTCTTTTGCTACAGCTTGAGAGAAAAGAACATGCTGATGATCCAACAGTTATCCATGCCATAGAAATTGTTCAGGACTGTTTTGATGAGTTCACCAAAAAGCATTTTTCTAAGATTCAGAAAAAGTGTGATCTGTCTGACGAGGAGACACGCGACGCAGTATTGCTAATCACAAAATTAAATCCTAAGCCAGGAGGAATTTCCGATGGTCTGGTTAAGACTCAATACATTATCCCTGATTTTATTCTCAATAGCAATAATGGCAAAATGGAGATAAGCCTTAATTCAAGGAATGCTCCGGAGTTGAGAATAAGCCGATCTTACTCGGAAATGTTCGATGCTTATGATAAGAGTGATAAAAAAGATAAGAAGCTAAAGGAAACTGTCACTTTTGTGAAGCAAAAGCTAGATGCTGCTAAATGGTTTATCGATGCCATCAAGCAAAGGCAAAACACGCTTTTGAAGACCATGGAGGCAATCCTAAAGTATCAGCAAGAATTCTTTGTCGATGGAGATGAAACCCGCTTGAGGCCAATGATCTTAAAGGACATAGCTGAAAAGATAGATATGGATATATCTACTGTATCGAGGGTGGCGAATAGCAAGGCGATTCAAACTGAATTCGGCGTTTATCCACTGAAGTATTTCTTTTCTGAGGGTATCTCCACAGATAGTGGCGAGGATGTGAGTAACCGGGAGGTTAAATCCGTGCTTCAGGGTTTAGTGGACTCTGAGGATAAGAAAAAGCCGCTCTCGGATGATAAGTTGGTAAAGTTACTGAATATCAAAGGCTATAATATTGCACGTCGTACCGTAGCCAAATACAGGGAACAGCTTCAAATTCCCGTTGCGCGACTTAGAAAGGAACTCTAGTGCTAAGGCAATTAGCGTTATTCATCTCGATTGTTTTTCAACCTCTCCTTATTCCATCACTGGTTTTCGGATTGATTTTCTTCGTTGTTCCCGAAGCAAGTTCAATCCCCTCTGAAATTAAACTTAGGCTGATCTTTCATATTGTCTTATCGACTTTGTTAATCCCATTAATCACCATTATTGGGTTTAGACTTTCGGGCGCGGTAAAAAGCTTGCATATGGCAACCTTGAAGGAGCGTTATATCCCTTTTACAGTGATATGCATCTATTTTGGTCTGACTACTTATTTCATGTATGATCAAACAGAGTTTGACCCCGTCCTTTGGCAAAGCCTGTTTGTAATTACATTGACCATCATCGGTTTGACCTTAGTTACTTTCTTTTGGAAAATGTCGGCTCATATGACAGGTGTAGGTGGGCTTTTGGCTATCATTCTGGTGATGGATTCCATCTTTCCCACATTCCATTCCCTTTACCCTATGATTATATCCATAATGCTCATTGGAATTGTAGGAACTTCAAGGCTTTATTTGGATGCTCACAGACCCATCGAGATATATGTTGGCTTAGCTTATGGATTCGCATGTTGCTTTTTTGGGTTTAGCTGGATTTGGGCATAAAAAAAGCCAGAACATGTCTGGCTTGAATGAGTAGTTGTATCCAATTAGAAAACAGTAACTGCCACACCAAAATTGATTTGAGTAGCCTCTGAACCAAATGGTCCTAAATTCTCTTGAAATACCTGATTTAATCCAAAGTAACCCCAGCCGTAAAAACCAGGTGTGCCTGCCTTAACAGTGATACCGTATCGGATTTTTTCTAAACCATAATTTTGTCGGTCCTTCACCTGTCTTTTCAAACCGTTACCATCTTCGTACCTAATTTTTGAATGCGCATCGTATAGGAAACCGACTTTGCCACCGACACTCATTGAGAACCCAGTGTTATAATTAGACTTATTGAAGTGATATACTATATCGACAGGGATCTCAACGTAATTAGCAGAAAAGGTATTTTTATTGATAACGATTCTTTCTCCATATACTTCACGTACTTCCAGTAGCTGACTGGATTCAGCGCCTCGGTCAGGATCATTGAAAAGATTTCTGTCTTCCTGAAAAGCCATTTTATCTGTACCAATTCCAATTCCTGGCTTTAGAACGAATCCTGATGCATCTCCAAATAGATTCAGAGGGTATTGAAGATTGACATTAAAGGTTCTGGACTGGAAGAAATTAACCGCCAAAGCTTCGCTTCGATTACTTAATTGATTAAAGCCAAATTCCAGATTTAAATCTGCAGGAATATTAGGACG
Organism: uncultured Limnohabitans sp.; assembly: GCA_964562785.1. Classification (GTDB taxonomy): domain Bacteria; phylum Bacteroidota; class Bacteroidia; order Cytophagales; family Cyclobacteriaceae; genus Algoriphagus. The sequence goes on from CAZLUY010000618.1 coordinate 8,891, forward strand.
ACCACCAATTGGAGTTTTTGGGAATTTTGGAGTTTCGTCCTGAGCGTATAATCCTTGAAATAGGAAAACGCTTACTAATAGAAGGAGTAGTTTTTTCATCAAATGAGTGATGCTATTGTAATTTCAATGCGGGCAAAAATAGGAATTATCGCAGGATTTATCCCTCTTTGGCTCTTAATTATTCTTAAGCCTAGTGGTCAAAACAAAAGGCGATTTATACGGGCTTAGTTTGTAGTAAATGTAATTTTGGATACCTTTGCACTCGCAAAAGGCCTCGTAGCTCAACTGAATAGAGCACCTGATTACGGCTCAGGAGGTTTCAGGTTTGAATCCTGACGAGGTCACTAGAACCCCTTCCACCCGGTTGGGGTTTCTTTTTTGATTAATTCCCTGGTTGAGGTATGAAATAATTAAACTGTCCCGCTAATGTGGTTTGAATTTTGTTTCGCTTACCTTAGAAAATGATTGATAAATAGTCTGAACAGTGAAAAGAATTTTTGCGATTTTCACCATCCTATTTTTAAGCTCCTGCGATGAGTTAATCGATGTGGAGGAGTTCACTGGGACTTGTACCATTATCCTGGTGGATGGAAGTACAATTACTACTGATGGAATAGAATTCACAAAAAGTACTGAGGTGATTACTTATCGCGATGAAGATGGCAAACTGTGGTCCCTTTTCCCAGGAGATTATGATAGTTATAGCTGCAATTAAGTAGTCTTTTCATCATTGACGATTTATCCGCATTTCTTCGATTCGTACACTTTTTGATTTATTTCATCAACAATGTTAAATCAGTACTTTTTGCACCTTATCGGCATTTTCTTATCTTTTCATTATTGTTACTCAACACCCAATATTGAAAAAGCCTAATTTTCTTATTTCTGGTCATGTTGGCCATCTTCGCCTTTTTCAAAATCCCTTTTGTTCTTACTTAACCACTAATCTATGAAGAAACTAAAAGTTTTTCTGGCAGCGTTATTTGCCTTCCTTCTCGCCACTGAAACCTTTGCCCAAGATACCAAAGTTGGTCTTAGGCTGGGTGTAGGACTTCCTAGTATCCAGAGCCGTGATGATAATATTTTCAGTACGGGTTTTGAAACCGTAGCTGGATTTGATGGAGGGGCATTCTTAGACCTAGGACTTAGTGAAAACTTCTCCCTGAAATTTGAAGTAGCTTACGCTAGAAAGGGTGGAGTGAGAAATGGACTTCAGCCGATACCGCCTCCATTGGTTCCACCTGAATTAGCTCCAATTGTTGGAGATCAGATTATCTATGCCGAATTCGATAATACGGCTGTATTTTCCTATATAACTCTACCTATCCTCGCAAAATACGAATGGCATTTGGGAGAGAAATGGGGAGTATATGTCAATGGAGGGGTTTACTTTGACATTATCATTAATCCAACTCAGGAAACTGAAGGGGTGACTCCTTTGTATTTTGATCCTAATGGTCAGGTTCCTGTTGAGGTTCCAATTAACCCTCAAGATCCTCCTCAGGATTGGATTTTTGCTCCACTTCCTCCAATCGACTTTACAAGTGAAAGTGATATCTCTGAAGACTTAGAAAGTTTTGATATCGGAGCTATGCTTGGTGTGGGTGCGACTTATGCTTTGTCGCCAAGTAGTGAATTGCTATTTGATATGAGAGGAGCTTTCGGTTTTATTCCTATACAGAAGGATAAAGAAACCTACGGTGAAGTTAACATGGGTAGCTTAGTATTCTCCCTTGGATATGCTTTCACCTTTGGGAAATAATCATTGAAATAAAGTCAGGACAAGAAAACTTGAGGACTAGTTCTCGAGTTTTTTTGTTTTAAAGATCTTTGCATTTAAAAAATCACATGCCGAAATCAGAAACTAATTCCAAGCCGAAGAAAGGGATATTGATGCCTCCAGCTGTGGGCTATAGTCTCAATATCATTGGATATTTTCTGATGAATTTTAGAATTGAACTTCGGTATTGGCCAAGATTCCTTTTGACCATTTTGATTAATCTTATCAACTGGCCATTTAGAACCTATGAACGGCTTTTCATTAATCCTCGCTTTAAGAATTTCGACCTAGACAATGAAGTCATTTTTATCCTTGGTCATTGGAGAAGTGGGACTACTCACCTACATAACTTGTTGAGTCAGGACCCTCAGATGGGCTACACCACCACATATCAGAGTGTATTCCCTGATACCTTACTGGGTAAGGTCGGATATTTCATATTTGAAGGATTTGCAAGGCTGGTCATGCCTGGAAGAAGGGCTGGGGATAATGTAGTGTTAGGTACTTCTCTACCCCAAGAAGAAGAGTTTGCCCTTGGGGCTAAAACTGCTTTCAGTTTTTATTATTTCTGGATGTTCCCAAAGCATATTGAGCAATTTTATTCTGAAAGTCT
>CAZLUY010000619.1:0-1788 GCA_964562785.1 uncultured Limnohabitans sp.
AGTGTAAAGGCAGGCGATACTGTTTGTATCATCGAAGCGATGAAACTATTCAATGAAATAGAGTCTGAGGTTTCTGGTAAAATCGTGAAGATACTTGTAGCCAATGCCACTCCAGTGGAGTATGATCAGCCACTATTCTTGGTTGATCCAGCAGGATAAGTCATTGTTTCAACTTAACTCACGACCGTGTTTAATAAAGTATTAATTGCTAACAGAGGAGAAATTGCCTTAAGGATCATCAGATCTTGTAAGGAAATGGGTGTAGCGACTGTAGCCGTGTATTCCACAGCGGATAAAGACAGCCTTCATGTCAGATTTGCTGATGAGGCCGTTTGCATAGGTCCAGCCCCTAGTAAAGACTCTTACCTCAATATCCCGAACATCATAGCCGCGGCGGAAATCACCAATGCGGATGCTATCCACCCTGGTTATGGCTTCTTATCTGAGAACGCAGAGTTTTCAGAGATATGTGAGGAATATAACATCAAGTTTATTGGTGCCAGTGCTGACATGATTGGCAGAATGGGTGACAAGGCTACGGCCAAGGAAACCATGAAAAATGCTGGTGTTCCAACCATCCCAGGGTCCGAGGGTCTTTTGGACTCTGTGGAGCAAGGAATGGAATTAGCCAAAGAAATTGGTTATCCAGTTATTCTTAAGGCTACAGCTGGTGGCGGTGGCCGAGGAATGAGAATCGTAACCGAAGAAGGAGGGTTTCAGAAGGCATGGGACGATGCCAGGATGGAATCAAGTGCTGCTTTCGGAAATGATGGTATGTACCTTGAGAAGTTCATTGAGGAACCAAGGCATATCGAGATTCAGATCATCGGTGATAAAGATGGAAAAGCCTGTCACTTATCTGAGAGAGATTGCTCTATTCAGAGAAGACATCAAAAGCTAGTTGAGGAGACTCCTTCACCATTTATCACGGATGAGCTAAGAGAGGCTATGGGTGAGGCAGCAATTAAAGGTGCTGAGGCCATCAAATATGAAGGTGCAGGAACTATTGAGTTCCTTGTTGACAAGCACAGAAACTTCTACTTCATGGAGATGAATACCAGAATTCAGGTAGAGCATCCTATCACTGAAGAAGTGACTGATTTTGATTTGATCAAAGAGCAGATCAAAGTGGCAGCTGGAGATAACATTAGCGGAAAAAATTACTTCCCAAAGCTATATGCGATGGAGTGTAGAATCAATGCTGAAGATCCGGCTCATGGCTTCCGTCCTAGCCCAGGGAAAATCCAAAACCTTCATATTCCTGGCGGAAGAGGTGTAAGAGTAGACTCACATGTTTATGCCGGATATGTCATTCCACCAAATTACGATTCAATGATCGCCAAGCTTATTGTAAGTGGGCAAAGTAGAGAAGAAGTAATCGTTAGGATGAAGAGGGCTTTGGAAGAGTTTGTAATTGATGGTATTAAAACTACCATTCCATTCCATATCGCACTTCTAAATGATGGTCAATTCAATGAAGGCAACTTCACGACTAAGTTCCTAGAAGATTTTGATTTCGATCAGCTCAAATAAGAAGAGATAAATAAGACAAAGGCTAACCAAATTGGTTGGCCTTTTTTGTTTTACTAAGTATCGATTTAATAAACTTCAAAACCAACAAAAGAAGAGGCAAAAAAAATCTTCAGTAAACTCTTCCGTGGTGTTAATCGCACTTGCTGTCAAAACTGCAACACCTATACCTGCTCCGATGGCAGCAAATGGAATCCAAATCACTTTTGCAGACTCAATCTCGTCTACATCTGAAAATGCTAAATGATATGGTATTGC
>CAZLUY010000620.1:0-5603 GCA_964562785.1 uncultured Limnohabitans sp.
TAATGAAGCTGACTCGCTTAACTATCTTACAGCTTTCAGAGGTGTTCGATTGTTAAAATCCGATGTCTCTGGGATTTCTGATTCACTCAGCTATAATTTCTCCGATTCTTCAATTGAATTGTTTCGTGACCCAGTTCTTTGGAATGATAAGAGTCAGATCACCGCAGATAGCATGACTTTTTTTCTCGCAGAAGAAAATCTGGAGAAAGTGGTCATGAATCGGAAAGCCTTCGCAATCGCTCAGGACACCCTGCTAAACTTCAATCAAATGAAGGGTAGACTAATGACTGGTTATTTTTCTGAAGGGAATATTGATTTGCTTGATATCGAGGGAAATGCGGAATCTCTTTACTATGTATTAGAAGGGGACACCTTGAGTCAAGGATTGAATATCACCCTAAGTGCATCCATCAAATTGAGATTTAAAGAAGGGTCAATTAATAAAGTGATGTACAATGTCAAACCGGATGGCCGATTTGTTCCTGTTCAGGCAATAGATGGAGAAAATTCCAGATTGGATGATTTCGAATGGAGACAGGAGGAAAGACCATTGAGACAAGATATTGACATCTGGAGGAAGCCTGTAGAAATAGATCTTGAGGCGGAGAATCTTTTTGATATTCCTGAAATAAGATTACGAATGCCAACTGAGGAAGAGATTCAGGAAATGATCCCAACTATTCTTCCTTCAAAGCCTATAAAGCCAATAAAAAAGGGTGGATTAGTACCGAAAAAGAGTGGTAACGATGGCACCTGAAAAATAATTGCAAAAGGTTAACAAAAATTGTGAGGAATTTTAACTAAAAACCTATCCGCTCGTACAAAAATGTACGTATATTATTCAAAGTTTCCAGACAGAAAGCGTATAGGTTAAAAGTTTACATGAAAAAGTTTCTCTCTATTTTTTCCTGGCTCATATTGAGCCTGCCTCTAATGGTGGCGGCTCAGGAAGTTAAGGTCTTGAGCGAAGACTTAAATTTTCGTGGAAACATTAACCAATTCCAGCGCAAAACGATCATTCTTCAGAATGAATCGGATCAAAATCAGACTTATTTCTTAAAAAATCTTAGAGGAAACATAGGTTCTTCTCAAAAGGTGAAAATTTGCATTGGAGATGAGTGTTTTGACTCAAAAAGAGATTTGGGAGATGTCAAAGTAAGTTTATCGCCCGGTGAAATCGTCACGGATTTCTATTTGGAGTTTGAATTAGGGTTAGTAGAGACCCGAGGTTCTTTTGATTTATTCTTTGTAAATGAGGATAATATTAGAGATGCTTTTGTGGTCCAGGCAAAATATGAAGTGGAAACGCCTTCTGTCGCCGAAGAGGGATATGAAAATGAAGAAATTTCCTTGACTGATGTCTATCCTAACCCTTCGCAGCGAATAGCACAGATTGATTATGAAATCAAGGATTTCGGCGTCGAAGCCAGAATAGCTATAAATAGCTTTATTGGAAATCCGGTTGCGAGCTACGATTTGAACCCTGAAATCAATACGCTGGTCATAAACGTTTCGGACTTCAATCCTGGAGTTTATTTCTACACTCTTTTTGTGGACAATAAGAATATTGTCACCAAAAAGCTTGTGGTGAAGAAATAAGATTACACTCAAGCATCCACCAGTAATTGTATCTAAAAAATCCGTATATTTGCGGTCTTGAAAACTACCATGCAGACAAGAGTATCCAGTTTCCTACTAGCCATCGTTTTACTGGCATCCTGTGGTCCATTCGCCAAGCTTGAGAAAAGCACCAATTGGGAAGAATTATATGCGGGAGCTAATAAGTATTACCAGGAGGGGGAATACAACAAAGCCATTATACTTTATGACAAGGTTCTTCCTGTAATAAAAGGAAGTGAAAAGGCAGAGTTGGCAGAGTATAATTATGCTAACTGTCATTTCAAGACCAATAGATATATTGAGGCGGCAGGTTATTTCAATAACTTCTTTAGAACTTATAATAGAAGCCCATTGGCTGAAGAGGCTCTCTTTATGCACGCTTATTCACTCTTCCTTGACGCTCCTGACTACAATCTAGATCAGCAAAGTTCGGAGGAGGCTGTTGCCGCTATCCAGCAGTTTGTTGCGAGATACCCTGGTTCCGCTAGCTATGAAAGAGCCATGGATATGTTGAACACCCTTGAAGATAGATTTGAGGAAAAAGCATATCAGGAAGCTTCCATGTATTATAGGCTGAAAGATGGTTTGTACCCTGGAGATTTCTATCGCGCATGTATCATTAACTTCCAGAATTTTTCTAAAGACTATCCAGAGAGCGAGCATAACGAAGAGCTAGCATACAAGCTTGTAGATGTCAGCACAGGATATGCGGAAAATAGTGTTTTCAACAAGAAGGAGGAAAGACTAGAGGAAGCAATAAAGTTCGCGAACACTTTCTATCGCCGATATCCAAACTCAGGATATACTTCTGAGGTAAAGAAGTTGGAAGAAAAAGCAAGAGAGGAATTATCCGATCATATGGAGTTGGTGGCAGAGGTGAATCAAAAAAAGGCTGAGCAAGAGGCCAAAGCATTAAAAAAAGCAGCAGAAAATAATAACAAATAATTATGGCAATCAATCCATCAATCATTACAAGGGATTTAGACAAAGTCGCAGAATCTACTGGGAACATTTACGAATCTCTTCACATCGTGGGTAACAGAGCAAAGCAGATTTCTTCTTCTCTTAAGGAGGAGTTGAATACAAAGCTTTCTGAGTTTGCTTCTACAGTTGATAACCTTGAAGAGGTTTTCGAAAACAAAGAGCAGATTGAAATTTCTAAGTTCTATGAAAGAATGCCAAAGCCTACTACCCTGGCTATGGAAGAATTCATGGAAGGAAAAGTATATCACAGATTTCCTGAAGAAGGAGATAATCAATAAGAATGAACCTTAAGGGAAAGCGGATTCTCCTCGGAGTTACTGGTAGCATCGCGGCCTATAAATCAGCTTTTCTGGTTAGACTTTTAGTAAAAGCAGGAGCGGAGGTCAAAGTTGTGGCTACCGCTTCTGCTTTTGATTTTATTACCCCATTAACCCTAGCCACCCTTTCCAAAAACCCTGTTCTTAGTCAATTCCAAAAGAATGAACAAGGTGAGTGGAATAATCATGTGGAGCTAGGTCTGTGGGCTGACTTGATGGTGGTTGCTCCTGCAACTGCAAACACCTTATCGAAATTCTCTCAAGGGCAGTCAGACAATCTATTGACTGCGGTCTATCTTTCAGCCCGATGCCCAGTCATGTTCGCACCAGCAATGGACCTGGACATGTTTCTTCATCCTTCGGTTCAAAATTCTATCCGACTTCTTGAAAGCTTTCGCAACATACAGCTGGAGCCAGAATCAGGGGAATTAGCCAGTGGTCTTTCAGGTCAGGGAAGAATGATGGAGCCTGAGCATATCCTTCAAGAGATCGATACATTCTTCGCCAAGTCCAAAGACTTCAAGAATAAGAAGGTGATGATCACTCTTGGGCCTACGAAGGAGCAAATAGACCCGGTCAGATTCATTAGTAATCATTCCAGCGGTAAAATGGGAATGGCTATAGCCAAGTCTTTTCAAAACCGTGGAGCGGAGATCTATATCGTTGCTGGACCCACCGATTTGAGATTCCCAGATTCCTTTACCGTGAAGCATGTTAATTCGGCTAATGAAATGCTTCAGGCCTCTCTTGATCTTCATAAGGACATGGATATCTGTGTTTTTGCTGCGGCTGTGGCTGATTACAAGCCAGCTGTTGTAGCAGGCCAAAAGATTAAGAAGAGCGAGAATACCATTGAGATTTCATTGGCGAAAAATGCCGATATAGCATTGACCCTTGGTAAGAGTAAAAAGTCAAATCAAATCCATGTAGGTTTTGCGCTGGAAACGGAGAATGAAAAAGTCAATGCGAAACAAAAACTGAAGAAAAAGAACTTTGATATGATTGTCCTGAACTCCTTGAATGATAAAGGAGCTGGGTTCCAATCCGATACGAATAAGGTTACTATTTTCCATTCATCAGGAGAATCCAAATCCACAGATTTGGCAAGCAAGGATGCGATTTCTGGGATTATTTTAGATGAAATCAAAAATGTGCCCGTTTGGATATGAGGAATAGATTATTCCCTATTTTTATCCAGATGAAGTTTACTGCCAGCCTCATTTTATTTCTTCTTTTCGCTCAGCTTACATTCAGTCAAGAGCTAAATTTTACGGTTACCATTAACGCTGAGCGGTCCAGGATTCAGAATACTGATGTATTCAATCAGATGAAGACAAGTTTTGAGCAGTTTATTAATGGTCGTTCCTGGACTTCAGATGAGTTCAGACCGGAGGAGAGAATCAAAGGAAACTTACTGATAACCATCAATGATGTACCGCAAGTTGGCTCTTATAATGCGACCGTGCAGGTTCAGGTATTGAGACCTGTTTATGGAACCAATTACGAATCCTTGATTTTCAATTTTGCTGATCGGAATTGGAATTTCGTCTATTTGGATTCCCAGCCTCTAGAATTTAATCGATTTACATATCTAAATAATATCACCTCACTTTTGGCTTACTACGTTCATGTGGCTTTGGGTATCGATTATGACTCTTTCGAAAGCGGTGGAGGTAACCCATATTTCGAAGTAGCTAATGATATTGTGAATAACGCCCAGCAATCTGGACGTCCTGGCTGGGGTCAAAGCGCTACAGATCGAAGAAATCGGTATTGGCTAATTAATGACATTTATACCTCATCCATATATGGTAAGGTTAGGGAGGCTTATTATTTGTACCACCGACAAGGGATGGATATTCTTCTGATTGATGAGGAAAAAGCTTATTCCAACATGCTCGAGGCTATCAGGATTTTGGCTGAAGCCAACCAAAGCCAGCCCAATGGAATTTTTGTAATCTCCTTTATGGATGCGAAAAGTGACGAGATATCCCAGGTGTTTAAAAATGCCTCTTTTGAGATACGAAATGAAGCCGTAGAACTGCTTTTGGAAGTTGATCCAAACAACGCCCGAAAGTATAATGAGCTTTTAGAATCTTAATTTGACGATAGGTTTATGCTAAAATCTCTCTCCATAAAAAATTATGCTTTGATTGACTGCCTGGAGCTCGAACCTTCAGGTCGATTGAACATGATTACAGGTGAGACAGGGGCAGGTAAGTCTATCATGCTCGGAGCTGTGGGCTTACTTTTGGGTAAAAGGGCAGATACAAAAACGCTTCTTAATCCAGATAGCAAATGCATTGTCGAAGGAACCTTTGATATATCCAGCTATAAACTGAAGAACTTTTTTGAAAAGGAAGATCTGGATTATGAGAAGTTATGCATTATCCGAAGGGAAATCAGCCCTAGTGGCAAGTCCAGATCCTTTATCAATGACACTCCGGTTTTACTCGAAAAGCTGAGAATCCTTGGTAGTCGATTGATGGATATTCATTCTCAGCATGACACCTTGCAGTTGGGGGATGGAGGCTATCAGTTAGGCCTGATTGATGGATATGGGGAAACTGCGGAAGAGTTTGGAAAGTATTCTAAAAGCTATTCTCAGTTTTTATTGGCGCAAAAAAGCCTTAATGAATTAGAAGAAAAATCTAGAGAGCTGAGCAAAGAAGCTGATTTCAA
>CAZLUY010000621.1:0-1805 GCA_964562785.1 uncultured Limnohabitans sp.
TAAACAGGATTAAGAACTCTAATCTGTTCAGGCTTTAAAGTATGTATGAATTGTCTCAAGACATAGGAAGTCTCTGGGATATTAGGGACAAATACAAATTCCGCGTCCCCACCTTGAGAATCTTCTTGTTCAGTGTAAAAGGCATACTTTGAAAGAATCCCCGACTCAAAAACACAGGTCAATTTTTCATCCTGGCTTCTGCCAGGAAGCTCGATTTGAATTTCCTTTCTGGAGTCCTTTATGGTTTGAAATAATTCAAGAACACGCTGATTATAGGTTTTTGGAGATTCATCCCCCTTGCATGCTCCAGAGCAGTTTTCAGTGGGAACCTGATCGCAACCTACCTTTCTTTGTCCAATCAGCTTTCCACATAGGTTGTACGCTTCTTTTGCACGGGTCAGGAAAGAATTCGATTCTTCTCTAGAGAAAAAGACTTCTCTTGGAGTGAGGCCCTTTTTCACCTTAGAAACTTGAAGTCTCTGGAAGCCATTACCATCAACAAAATCAAACAGACCCCATAGTACATTTGGGCGTTTTGTAGCTGAGTTATATTTAGGCCAAAGTCTCTTAATCTCAATAGTTTCAAACAAAAGAGCAAAAAATTCAGACCCAGTTAACTCCCATCTGAGGTCGTGAACCTCATTTTTAAGTTCACTTTTTCTTTTATCCAAACCCCTTCCCGAAAAGTGATTCTTAAAGCGTTCTTTTATGTTGATAGCCTTACCAACATAAATTTCCTTCCCATGTTCATCAAGCATATAATACACACCACATGCTTCTGGGGTTTTATCGTACTTGGCCTTTGAAAAGTGAGTTGGCAAAAAACTCTCCCCAGAGCTTCTGCTTAATGACTCCGACACAATCTCTGGACTTTGTCCTATCATTTGGCCAAAGAGAATCGCTGTAGCCTTTGCGTCTCCCATTGCCCTATGCCTGGCTTCTATTTTTATCCCTTTTGACTCGCAAAGTCTCCCGAGGCTATAAGATCTCAAATTTGGAAATACCTTTCTAGCAAGTCGGACCGTACAAAGCTTTTTAGAAGAATAATCCATCCCTTCCCGATTAAAGGCCTCTCGAATGAAACCGTAATCAAAATTCACTTGATGTGCTACGAAGACTTTGCCTTCCAGAACTTTGAGCAATTCTCCTGAAATCTCCGAGAAGGTTGGTGCGGTAGACACCATTTCATCATCTATTCCTGTAAGTCCAGTAATATAGCTTGGAATGCTTTGTTCTGGATGAATGAGTGTCTCCCACTTGTCAACAATTCGCTCTCCATCATGAGTTACCACAGCAATTTCAGTAATTCCTCCTTGAGAAGCTGAACCACCTGCTGTTTCGATATCCACTATTGCATAAAGCACGTTTAAAAGTACAAAATATGACCTTGAGTCCTCAAGCAATGACAGAATCTGACAAATAAAAAAAGCTGCATAAATGCAGCTTTGATTCTTTTCATATGTAGAGCAAATCAATTCATCCTATCCAATACTTCAAATCTTGAAGAGTTGGAGATAAACTCAGGAACGATGGCTTTAAGGTGAGATACCAGTTCATTTTCCGAACTCTTAGTCACTAAATTCTGGAAAAGATCAATTTGTCCTTCGATCTTTCTATAAGCAGATGGAAGTACTTGAGCAATCTTGATTTTAGGGTGATGGGTGATTTTCACCGTTTCAAAATCGTTCAAGAGCTCTTCGTACAACTTCTCTCCTTCTCTAAGGCCAGTGAAAACAATTTTCACCTCTTCATCAACCTTCTTCCCTGAAAGTTGAATCATCTTCTTAGCAAGGTCAAGAATCTTT
>CAZLUY010000622.1:0-3087 GCA_964562785.1 uncultured Limnohabitans sp.
AACCAGGTTTATGAAGTATTCAAGGTTCGTTCCAGGACTGAATACATCTAAGGTTAATATCCAGAATATCATTCAGGATATTTACAAACTGAGCTTCGATATTCAGTTTTATTTTGACATCTCAATTGACCCTGAAGACCCAGAATGGAAAAAATTCTTTTCGGCACCAGAAAAACAAAAACATAAGGCCAGGCTGGTTGAGTTTCGAAACGCCACGAATGCCATCAAAGTCAAGCTGGACAAGATTGAAGAGTTGCCTCGAATGGATAAATCCGTAGTAAGAGACGCTGGAAAAGATCTTTTATTCGTGGGCAAAGCCGTTCCTGAAGAAACGGGGCTAAAACCAAATAGATCATCGCTGATAAGTGCGATTGAATCCCTGATATCAAAAATTGATCAATTGAAAGCTCCTTCTTTGAAGGTCCCGAACATTGGTAAAGACTATGTGTCTCTCCTAGATAAGCTAGGGAAAAGCATTGAGAAGATTTATGTGGTGAATAAGATCAATGCAAGGACTTTGGAGCCGGAGCTGGACAAAATCGATCAGGTTTTGAAACAGATTGATGAACTGGCGGAGTCACCCTATTTTGAAGCTACAGAGGGGACTATTAAGAAAATTGAAAGCCAAATTACCTTCATCAAGAAGCAACATAAAGAAGGTAAGTTTAAACTTGATGACCTAAAGAATGGCTTTACGGGATCGAAGGATTTGAGAGCCGAAGAGCTGAAGCTGAGAAAGAGGATTAATGCTCTACAAAAGAAGATAAAGCAAAATCATGTGCCTGCTTTAGAAGCTGGTCGGCAATTGAAGAAGTTCCCGGTTGCCCAAATGCAAGCCAGAATCACAAAGCTTATGCGGCTGATGATGATCATCAACCGTAGGACAATGACCTCAAAGGCTTATGTTCAGCAGCAGAAGAATATCGCCAGCCAACTTAAAGAAATTGATTCGAAGGCGAAGCTTCCTTTGGACGGAACTGTCGAGGAAATCAACAAATTGAAGAACTCCTATGGCAGTTTAAAGAAGCAAATCGTCACCTATCAGAAGCGCGCTAGTAAAATTCGAACAACGAGTGTAACTGAGAAAAAGTCGATGGGCAAGTTTAATTCGACAATTTCTCAAACCTTGAATTCCCTCAGAGAGCTAGAGCCGGGAAGAATCAAGCTGGATACACAGCTGCTAGGAACTGATGCCATTAGAAGGAGTGCTATAGCTGGCTTTAATACCCGAGGGGCCATGGTTTCAACGAAGAAGAAGATCATGGATCCAAAACTCCAGCATAAAAAGCAGTTGGAGGTAGTTAAGAAAGAATTGGCTGCAGTTCAGAAAAAGATTCAAATATCGGCATCTAAAACTCCAATTCTTCCTAGGTCTGAGATGAACAAAGTAAAAAGCACTTTTTTCAGTCTAAAGGATCAGGTAAACAATGTATTAGCAGCCAATCCTCTTCCTGCAGCAAATCAGACCAAAGAGGAAACTGATGAGATTCTTTCCAGAATTGAGAATAGTATTCTAGATCAGCTTACCGATGTAAATGATCCAAGAGACAGGTTTCATTCCATACTGAAGGATAGAATTGTTTTTGTTCCCCGATCTGTTGAGGTAAAAGAGCTTTGGGTAAGAATTTACCCAGATGATATAGCTATTGACAATCATGACGAGCGAATTACTAAGGAAGAAGAGGGTATAGCAAAAGATTTTTATTACGAAGTCTATAGAAATACTGGTGAGGCTATTGAGAAAGCTAAACTTGGGGCATGGCGAGCTGCCGCAACGAGCTTGGGTGTAAGGCGAGGAGCTTATATCATCAAAGCGATGGAGCCTGATGAAGTGAAATCAGATTCTGTTCCAACTATCGAGAATGACTTGCGAGATTACCTGGTAGAAAGTTTGGGACTCAGAGAAAAGAGATTGCCAAAAGGAAAGGGAGCAGAATGGATAGAAGAGACTCAAAAAACCTTTAATGATGCTTCAATCAAAATCCAAAAGATTTTTGAATCCGGGATGTTCTCTGCTTGCTTGGAAAACAAACCAACCTTGGATGAGGCACTGAACCATTTGAAGAGCTTTATTGATCACGCTCAAAAGCTGGCTTTGAATAGCAGGGAACCTGGGCTGGTAACCCAAGCGAAGACCTTGGCTGAAACTTTGAATAAATGTGGGACTCTACTTTATAACTTTTATCAGGAAAATCTAGAAAGCCTCAATACTCCTTTCACTCCTAAGTTAACTTTCCCGGAGTTAGACAAAAAGGATCAAAGCTGGGATAAGGGAGCTACTTCCGAAGCTCTTCCAGATCGATTTGTCGTGGTCACCAAGAGAGATGGTCATTATCAGCATGTGGTGACCGGAAAGCTTATTCCGAGTCCTTTGCCAATAGGCTTGGATCCAAGTAAGGATCAAGTGGAAGGTTTTAAACATTTACCAAATGGCGACCTCGAAATTCCAGATAAGATAAAGTGGATGTTTGATTTTGAAGAAGCTGTGAAGGCTGGAATGGCTGTAAAAATTCCTTTGGATTCTGACGATTTTAAGAAAGGCTTTGATCTAGTTATGGCATATGGTGTACAGGATACATCAGCAAGTCAAGGTCAGGCAAAAATTGATGCATTGTTTAATGGGCATCTTTACAGTGAAGGTGGTCTTGAGTTTTTGCCAACAGGTACTGCTACAAATAATACGGATAAAGTGAAATCGCCTTATAAAGCATTAGATGATGATCTTGATGGCGTTTTTGATGTCTTTTTTGGGGATAATGACCCAGTTCACCCTAATAGTTTTGTTGACAGTTCAGAACTCGATATTTCTGATGGCCAGTTTTTCAAAGAAGGATTAGGCCTACAAAAAGATTTGACAGATAGTATTCGAAATCACACGAAAAAAGAGATTTGCGAAGGAAGAGCGATGAATCGAGCACTGTACTACAGTACTTTGAATTATTTCTTCTCGGTAATGGCTCCTGAATTATTTAATAACAATGATAAAATGGAGACCATGCTGTTCATGCTTCACCATGTTTCAGCAACGGGAACCCTACCAATTTTCAGAGTGGATAGCCAGCCTTATGGAATCACTCCTGTAAGTCC
>CAZLUY010000623.1:0-1955 GCA_964562785.1 uncultured Limnohabitans sp.
ACAAGCGATCCAGGCCAGCTTATCTTTCGATAGACAGGAGTTAAAAATGAAATCAATAGCTACATATATTCTTTTCTTATTATCCTTTTTTGGGGTATCAATTGAAAGTATTGCGCAGGAAAAAGAAACTCTTTTTGGCGCATCTGAACCTATTGAAATAAAATTTTCTACTTCGATTGAGGAGCTCCAGCTGTCAGAATCAGATACGGTCTACTTTCCTACCATTCTTCAATACAGAACCCGAGGAAGCGAATGGGACTCTTTGGAGGTTCTAGTCCGAGCAAGAGGGAATTCCAGACGAACCAGATGTGATATTCCTCCTATCAGAATAAAAATCAAAGAAGAAGCTTCTAAGAACACCATTTTCGAAGGTGAAAAAGCATTGAAGTTGGTCGTGCCTTGTGAAGATTTCAACAGCTATAAAGCGCTTCTAAGAAAGGAGTACCTCATCTATAAATTCTATGAAGAAATCACTCCATATCACTTTGAAACGACATCGGTAAACCTTGAACTCACTGATTTGGGAAATAGAAAGCCCAAAACCTACGAACTGCCAGCATTTTTAATTGAAGACGATGATAAAACCGCTGAAAGATTTGGTGGAGAAATCACTGATCTAAGAATTATCCGACCTGATTTACTCAATGATACAACCTCTTTAAAGCAAGATATCTTTGCCTTTATGGTAGGGAATACTGATTGGTCAAACACCACCAAGCATAATGTGAAGGTCATGGAAAGGGAAGGCCAAAAGTTGATCCCCATACCTTATGACTTTGACCAGGCTGGTTTTGTCGATGCGCCATACGCCAAACCATACGATCATCTTCCTATTGAGAGTACTAAGGAAAGATTATACCGAGGGGTTTGTCGTGAAGCCGAACTAGTGGATTACACAAAAGCAGTATTTCTTTCCAAAGAATCAGCAATAATGGAATGGATAAATAGTCTAGAGGGTGAAATCTCCAAGGCCGAGTTCAAAGAAGCCCGAAGGTTCATTTCTGAATTTTTTGAAATTCTCAAGGACGATGAAGAGTTTCAAAAACAGATAATTGACAATTGTGTTCCATACAACCTTTAAAACTGGCGAAAAAGAGTGACCCTTTTCAATTCCTTGAATCAATGAAGCAAACAGTTATAATCGGTGGTGGTGTAGTAGGCCTATTCACAGCTTATTTTCTCCAGAAGGAAGGTGTAGAAGTAAGCATCATTGATAAATCCAGCATGGAACAGAACTGTTCTACCGGTAATGCAGGGATGATTACACCAAGTCATATTATACCTCTGGCAGCCCCAGGAATGATCAGCAAAGGGATCTCATGGATGTTTTCTTCCAAGAGCCCATTCTACATTCATCCAAGACTGGATTATCAGCTCCTAAGGTGGTGTCTTCTATTTTTCAAATCCACTTCCCAAACTCAGGTTCAGAAAGGCATTCCATTATTAAATCGAATCACCCTTCTCAGCAAGGCTTTGTTTCAGGATTTAGAAAAAGAACATCCTGAGGCTCCGATCTTTCTTTCTAAGAAAGGTTTGGTCATGATCTACCAAACAGAAGCTGTAGAGAAGGAAGAGAAAGAGCTTGCAGTTTTAGCAAGAAAATATGGTCTGGAGGCGAATATTCTTTCGTCTCAAGAGGTGCAGGATATGGAGCCGCATCTGGAAGTAAAATCTCGAGGTGGAGTATTTTTCCCGGGAGACACTCATCTGGATCCAAAGGCACTTTATGATTTCCTAAAGAGTCACTTGCAGGAAAAAGGAGTGAAATTCTATCCAAATACTCTGGTTCTTGACTTCGAAAAGAAGAATGGAAAGATCCTCTCAGTAATTACTGATCAAGGAAAAATCGACGGTGACAAATTCATTTTGGCAGCAGGCTCATGGACATCCCATTTAGGTAAAAAGCTTGGATTCACATTACCTCTAATGGGAGGAAAAGGCTATAGTTTTGTTCT
>CAZLUY010000624.1:0-1773 GCA_964562785.1 uncultured Limnohabitans sp.
TGCTCTACCAGCTGAGCTACGGAATCTTTTTTTCAGAAGTTTTAACCTTCCGAAATGGTAATTAAACGCTTCAAAACGACTCTCTCACCTTGCTTTTTGGTGGATCATTGCCGTAATTGGACTGCAAATTTAAGCCGCTATTCTTTAAATGCAAAACGCTAAACCAAACTTTCTCATAAATCTTTACTTGACCCTTGTTTTGGGTCTTGTGAGCACGGTTTCATTTGCACAAGAGTCGCGTTTTCTTGAGGCTGATTCCCTTTTTGATCAGAGAAGTTATCAGGAAGCTATGTCTTTGTATGAGGATAGCTTTGAAGAAGGGGTTTATTCTCCAGCTATGCTTTTGAAGATGGCTTTTATCGCAGAAGGCATCAGCCAAAATGATAAGGCTATTCTTTATTTAGGTAAATATTACGACATCAATCCTGACCCTCAGATTATCACGAAAATTAAAGCCTTAACAAATCAGGCTAGTCTTGAAGGATATGAGGTTTCGGATCAAGAGAGGTTTATTCTTTTTCTATCTGAGAATGATGAGATAATCATCTTCGTTCTGTCAGGATTGCTATTGATATCCTTGATCTTGATCCTATACAATGAGTACAAGTCTGAAAAGACACCAATTTACTGGCCCACGATATTATTGATTTGTTTGCTGTTTGGTGCCAATAATTTCCTGAATCGTTCAAATTCAGGGTTGATTACCCAAGGACCAACATTAATTCTTTCTGAGCCGTCTGCTGCAGGGGAGCTAATTCAGCGTGTGGAACCAGGGCATCGGTTAAAAATTAAAGCCGCTCAGGATATTTGGTATGAAGTTGACTGGAAAGGACAACGGGCATTTGTAAAAAAATCTAGTGTAGCCAAGCTATAAAAAAAGCCTCCCTAAGGAGGCTTTTTTTATTTATAGGTTTTTGATTCTAATGTTTCGGTAGTGGACAACATCTCCATGATCTTGCAAAGCTATTTTTCCTTTTTTATAGGTTCCAAACCCAGGCATATCCTTAAACTTACTATTGGCGATCATCTCCTTCCACTCATCATTCCACATTGTAGTTTTTACTACTGATGTTCCATTCATGATAAATTCAAGGGATCCATTATCTGCGATAATCTCCGCCTTATTCCATTCTCCTGCAGGATTGGTAGTCTCAGGTGTAGATACGATGAGATCATAAAGATCTCCAGATCTGTGGCTAACAATTTTAGCATCTGGGTGTCCATCGTTATCTAGAACCTGCATTTCAGGACCAGTTTGCCAAGGATAACTATACTCTTCTGATTCATGGATGAAAAAGATCAGGCCACTATTTCCATTCGGTGCGATCTTCCATTCATACTGAAGGTGGAAGTTCTCAAACTCATCATCTGTGACGATATCTCCGCCATCACCAGTTTGCCAACCATCTTTGTTTTTTGCGTCAAGATAGATAGCTCCGTCTTCAATCTTCCAGGCCTTGCCAACTTCTCCTCCTCCATATTTATGCCATCCGGTAAAGCTTGTTCCGTCGAAGAGATCAATCCATTCACTATCGGATTCTGCTACCATTTCGATCACTTCCTCTGTAGAATCTTCTGTTGTTTCTCCTCCTGAACATGCAAAAAGGAAACTTGCTGCAAGGCAAAGAGGTAAATAGCTTTTTTTCAAAATATTAATGTTTAGGGTTAATTATAGCTTTTATCAGTTTGTCAAATCCCAAGGATCTTCTTGTTGAAATCTTCATCAGCTCCGCTTCCTGCGAAGTCATCAAATGCCTTTTCAGTCACTCGAAT
>CAZLUY010000625.1:0-5082 GCA_964562785.1 uncultured Limnohabitans sp.
ACCTCACCAAAGACTATGCTTTTGGAAAGAAAGGCCGCAACGGTGAAAACAAGTATAGCCGCAACAGATCGCAGCAAATGCCAACGAAGAGCTTCTAAATGATCGAGGAAGGACATTCCTTCTTCTTCCTCATCGACGTATTGGTCTAATGCCACTTTATATATTTACTCTTAGTACAATGGAAACTTAACCATCCACTCATTTACCTCAGCTTTGATCTTGGCCAATGCTGCCTCGTCAGCATGATTCACCAAAGCTGAATCTATTAGGCCAACGATCTTTTTCATATCATCTTCTCCAAGACCTCGAGTGGTAATGGCTGCAGTTCCAACTCTCATCCCAGAAGTCACAAAAGGAGATCGGGTATCGAATGGAACCATATTTTTATTGATGGTGATATCAACCTTGCCTAAAGTCTCTTCTGCTACTTTTCCGGTGATATCCTTGTTTCTAAGATCAATGAGCATCAAATGGTTATCAGTCCCTCCAGAAATCAGCTTGTAATCTAGTTTCACAAACTCTTCTGCCATCACCTCTGCATTCTTCTTGACTTGAAGAATGTAATCCATGTATTCGTCAGAAAGCGCTTCTTGGAATGCGACAGCTTTCGCAGCAATAATATGCTCCAATGGACCGCCTTGGGTTCCCGGGAAGACTCCTCCGTCAAGTAATGAGCTCATTTTTCTCAACTCACCTTTCATCGTTTTGATACCGAAAGGATTTTCAAAATCCTCTCGCATCAAAATCAAGCCTCCTCTTGGGCCCCTTAAGGTCTTATGAGTAGTAGTGGTCACAATATGACAATGCTCCAAGGGATCTTTCAGCAATCCTCTGGCAATTAATCCTGATGGATGAGATACATCGGCAAGGAGAATAGCTCCTACCTGATCAGCAATATCCCTTAGTCTTTCATAGTCCCAATCCCTGCTGTATGCCGAAGCACCACAGATCAATAATTTTGGTTTAACTTCAAGCGCCTTTGCCTCAACTTTATCGTAATCGATAACACCAGTATCTTCTTCAACCCCATAGAAATGAGGATCGTAAAGCTTCCCGGAGAAATTAACTGGCGATCCATGTGTCAAGTGACCTCCATGAGAAAGATCAAAACCAAGAATGGAATCTCCAGCCTTAAGGCAAGCTAGAAAAACAGCTGCATTGGCTTGAGCTCCTGAGTGAGGCTGAACATTAGCCCAGGTAGCACCAAAAAGCTCCTTTGCTCGTTCGATAGCCAAACGCTCAATTTCATCTACCACTTCGCAACCACCATAGTAACGTTTTCCAGGTAGTCCTTCGGCATACTTATTCGTCAATACACTGCCAGCGGCCTCCATCACCTGCTTGCTCGCAAAGTTCTCTGAGGCGATCAATTCTATTCCTTCCCGCTGTCTCTTCTCTTCCTGATCGATCAAATCAAATACTGCAGTATCTCGTTTCATAGTTTTTTGTTTGTGGGGGTAAATTGATTCAGACTCTTTTGGCCTTTCACGGCCAAAAATAGCCCGAAACTCCCGATAATCCAATCTAAAAATTAGCCTTCCATTCATTGATTTGACATGAATGATATTGCTAATTTTAAAGAATGTATGACTTCAAATTCACACCGGAAACTTATTTCGAAAAAGGCTCAAATTCTGCCTTGATCGCAAAATTGAATTATCCAGAAAGTCAGTGGGGTGAGCAGATCAGTATATACGCCCATTTCCTCGATAGGAAGATTGAATTTGAGGCAGTAGACTTTTATGGGAATGACTATCTCCTCTATCCGAGAACAGCGGAAGAACCACTTAGCTTTGAGGATATGGTTTACCTGATCGAAGGCATGCAGTTAAATATGGATGAAGTGTCCGGTAGTGCAGACTTAACCCTCAACGGTGTGCCGGAAGTGCAAAGTGATCACTATTCTGAGCTCAAAAAATTTTTCGACGAAAAGAGATCAAGCTTTGATCTGCCTTAGATGGCATGCAAAGAGGAGTTACTCGACGAGATTTGATGGTTCCTAAACCAGTAAGCGTATGAGGCGAAATCCACACAGTCCTTTAGCTCCAAACCATTATAAAACAGATTTCTTAATCCACCTTTAGGCAGCCATGATTTAAGCCTTTCGGCTTGTTTTGGTGGAAGCTGAGCGAGTTGCACCCATCTTTCGCCATTAATGAATATTGGAATGAGCTTGGTCATCATCTAGGTTTGAAGCTCAAAATTAATCTGATTACCAGCACCCTACCTCACAGTCCCAATTAACTTTCTGTTAATAAAAAGTAAGGCCTATATTTCGAGCAATGCTTTTCGCCCTGGCTTCCATCCTTCTTTTTGTCATTGGGATAATGATAAACAGAATAAATCCTGATCAATCCAAAACCCTATCTACATGGGTTAACAATTACCTTTTCTATCTGGTACTACCGGCCTTGGCTCTTCTTCATATTCCTCCTTTACAATTCGGTAATGAATTGATAGTGGCCATTAGTGCTGCCTGGTTTACCTTCGGGCTGTCCTGGCTGATCTTTGGAGTTATTGGTAAAAAGCTGGGATGGGATAGGAACCTTACCGGATGTATGATTATCGTTTGCGGTTTGGCAAATACCTCCTTTATGGGCTTTCCGGTTCTCGAACTACTTTATGGGAAAGAAGCTCTTCCAACTGCCCTCCTAATCGATCAGGCAGGTTCATTTCTTCTCGTGTCTTCCGTTGCGGTTTTAGTGGCTTCCATTTATGGAGAGAATACCGGAAGTCTGAAAAAGGTCCCGCTAAAAATTATCACCTTCCCTCCTTTCATGGCCTTAATTCTGGCAATCGCTTTGAATTTATTTGAGGTATCGATTCACCCATCCTTATTAGTTCCATTTAGCTGGATTGGTCAAACCATGGCTCCCGTAGCACTCCTTGCCATTGGTCTCAAACTTTCTTTGGATTTACCTTCCTTAAAATCACAGTATTTCTGGATCGGATTAGGTTATCGACTCATCTTGGCTCCGCTGATTATCTTTTCTGTTTATCCATTTCTGATTGATTCTGAGAATCTGATCTTCAAAATCACAGTATTAGAAAGTGGAATGGCTCCGATGATTACAGGATCATTGATTGCCATCCAATATGGGTTGAGACCGAAGCTAGCCTCTCAACTATCAGGCATTGGGATGCCAATAGCAATTGTTACAGTATTACTTTGGTATTGGGTACTTGGAGCTTAAGTCCAAATACTTTTGACCTCGCCTAGGAATTCCTGGTGTATAGAATTGTTTGAAGCAACTACTTCACGACCGAAAAGATAATTATCACGGCCCGAGAAGTCTGTCACTGTGCCTCCTGCTTCTTGAACTAGAATAATCCCTCCTGCCACATCATAGGAATTCAAATTATACTCGAAATAGCCTTCAAAACGACCACAAGCAACATAAGCCAAGTCCACTGCAGCACTCCCCATCCTTCTCAATCCATGGGTTTTCTGCATCAAGCCTTTAAGGGCATCCAGATAATTATCTATCCGGTCAAAATCATAGTAAGGAAAGCCTGTAGCTAGAAGTGATGAGGAAAGAGCTGGTGCTGAGGAAACGGAGATAGGTCTTCCATTGCAAAATGCCCCTCCACCCTTGCGAGCGGCAAAACATTCATCACGATTAACTTCGTAAACCACGCCGAGGATTACCACACCCCTTTGTTCTAAAGCGATACTTACAGAAAAGACTGGTAAGCCATGGATGAAATTGGTGGTGCCATCCAGGGGATCGATTATCCAATTCAAAGACTCTGATTTTACAGTGCTGGTTCCTTCTTCGGTTATAAATCCAGCCTCAGGGATAAGTTCTTGCAGCCTTTCAACAATGATCTTTTCCGCTTCCTTATCCACATAGGACACCAGATCATTGAATCCTTTATGCTCAATTGCTGACTCGTCAAAGTTTTCTCTTTCCTTCCTAATGAATGAACCGGCTTCTCGCGAAATATCGCTAACAGCTTCTAGGACCTCGTCGAGTTTTGAATCTGAAAAAATCATCTTTCCTTTTTTGTTGATTTACCTTCTACGATTAAGACAAGTTCTCCCTTAAGTGGATTGGTTTCGTAATAAGCTGCAATCTCAGCCAGGGATCCCCGGACTGTTTCCTCATGGAGCTTAGTAATCTCTCTTGAGACCGATGCCTTGCGATCTTCTCCAAAAGCTTCAGCAAGCTGATTCAAGGTTTTGATAAGTCGATGCATGGATTCGTAAAAAATCATGGTTCGGCTTTCTTCCATCAACTGGTCAATCCTGGTTTTCCTTCCTTTTTTATGAGGCAAAAACCCTTCGAATACAAAGCGATCTGTGGGCAATCCACTATTCACCAAAGCCGGTACAAAGGCAGTCGGACCTGGAAGGCTCTGCACTTCTAATCCTGCATCAATCACCTCACGAACCAAAAGAAAGCCGGGGTCAGAAATGGCGGGAGTTCCAGCATCACTTACCAAGGCAAAAGACACACCTTCTTTCATTTTTTCGATGAGCTTCTCTACAGCCTTATGCTCATTGTGCATATGGTAGCTCTGAAGGGGCCGTTTAATATCTAAATGCTTTAGAAGTTGCCCAGTTGTCCTGGTGTCTTCAGCAAGAATTACGTCTGCCTTCTGAAGCACCTCTACCGCCCTGAAGGTGATATCGCCAAGATTTCCGATCGGGGTCGGAACTAAGGTCAGAGATGGAAGATCTAAACTCATGGAAGCAAGGCATCTATCGCCTCAGCCAACTTCCGATCTTTCTCTGTGACCACATTCCCGGCATCATGCGTGGTCAATTCAATTTCAACTGTATTGTACACATTACTCCAATTTGGATGATGCGCATGCTGCTCGGCTAAGAACGCTACCCTTGTCATAAAAGCAAATGCTTCAGTAAAGTCAGCAAATTGAAAGGTCCTTTTTAGCCTGTTATTTTCTTCGGTCCACATATCAATTCAGTTTAAAGAGAAATCACTCCTTCGATGGTAGAAGCCTTTTCATAATAGTTGATCACCTGGTCCGGCGATTCCCCCATTATGTTGATGGTCGCACTCACGTACTTCCCCCCTGAGCTTTCTTTAAGTTGAATATTATTCTTGGGGAAAATAC
>CAZLUY010000626.1:0-3793 GCA_964562785.1 uncultured Limnohabitans sp.
AGGATATTTGGAAAAATAAAGCCCTCTGCCGATCAATTTGAAAAGGCTTATAAGGAATATCCCTTTTGACCACAGAATAAATGGTATTTCTCCACTGATAACAAAGCTTTTATGGCTCTACGAGCAAAGCCTAAAATCTTCAAAATATTTCTTGAATTTTATTTGGACTAATTCTACACAAGGCTATCTTTGTGTCGTTATTGATAATTAATCTAAATAATGACAAGCCGACTATTTATACTTTTTACCTTCTTGATCGCAGCCTGTTCGCCTGCTCCAAAAGAAGAAATCAGCGAGAACTCCACACCTAAAATCATTACCGCAGGTGGCACCGTCACTGAAGTGGTCAATGCATTAGGATTTGGAGAGCAGATCATCGCCACAGACATTACCTCGACCTACCCGGCCTCCATGCAGGAGTTGCCATCTATTGGTTATAGAAACCAAATCAAGGCTGAAGGCATCCTTGCCCTTGGACCGGATATGATCCTAATGGAGGAAGGTTATCTAAATCCTGATGTGGTCAAACAGCTTCAAGCAGCACAGATAGAGATACACAGCTTTGCAAAGCCAAAAGCCGTAGCAGAAACGCTAACACTTATAGATGGGCTTGGTACCCTATTGGATGCAGAGGAAGAGGCGCATGCCCTTAAGCAGTCCATTGATCAAGATCTGGAAAAGTTGAATGAGTTTTTGGCTGCAGATGACTCTGAGCTTAAGGCAGCCTTTATCATGGCTCGTGGGCCTCAGACCATATTCCTTGCTGGTGAGAAGACTTTCGCAGAGGAGATTTTCGGAATGGCAAATATCGACTTCCCGGCTACCGGTTTTGAGGACTTTATTCCTTTGACACCAGAAGCTTTGGTAGAGATTAACCCGGATTACATCGTCTTTTTTGAGTCTGGACTTCAAAGTCTGGGTGGTATGCAAGGACTTGCAGCGATCCAGGGGATGAAAGAAACCAAGGCTTTTCAGGAAGAGAACATCGTAGCTATCGATGGCAACCTGCTTTCTGGATTCGGTCCACGAGTGGGTCAAGCGGCATTATCACTTGCACAAGCTGTTAGAGACTAATGGATCTTTCGCTCCGGGCAAATATTAATCAGCGGCTGGTCCAATTGACCGGCATGGGCATAGGGCTTCTGGTCGTATGCCTTGCTTCGCTTTGCCTTGGAGCTTATTCCATTCCTTTTGGAAATACACTTGCCATTCTTTTAGATGCTATAGGAATACCGGCAACAGGATTTGAGCTAAGTCAGCAAAATGTCCTGATACAGATTCGTTTGCCAAGGATTCTCCTTAATCTGCTTATCGGTGGCGGATTAGGAATTGCAGGGGCAGCCCTTCAGGGGATGTTCCGAAACCCACTAGTTGAACCAGGCTTAATCGGAGTAAGTAGCGGTAGCGCACTATTCGCGATCATTTTTATCGTCTTTGTATCAGGTTCTGCCCAGACTGGATTTCTTCCTTCTGTTGGTTTACCCCTATTCGCATTCTTTGGAGGACTTTTACATGTAGCCATGGTCTTCAAGCTTTCCAATCGCCATGGCAATTCGGATACAGCTACCCTAATTCTAGCCGGCATCGCCATCAATGCCTTAGCCGGAGCTTTGATCGGTCTGGTGCTATTCTTTGCAGATGATTCTGCACTGAGAAGCTTTACATTCTGGAGCCTGGGTGACATGAGTGGAGCCACCTGGCAAAAAATTCCTTATGCACTTATTCTCATAGCCGTTCCTTCGTTTTTAATTCTTCAGAAGTCAAAAGAATTGAATGCTTTGGCCCTTGGAGAACAAGAGGCATTCCACATGGGTGTTCAAGTAAATCAGGTGAAGATTCAATTACTTATTTACTCAGCACTGATCGTTGGTGTGGGAGTGTCAATGGTTGGCGTAATTGGTTTTGTGGGCTTGGTGGTTCCCCACCTCGTGAGACTAATCTTCAGTGCTGACCATCGAATGGTATTACCTGGTTCCTTTTTGCTTGGTGCTATCCTATTAAATATTGCTGACCTGGTAGCCAGACTTGTCGTGATCCCGGCAGAAATGCCAATCGGTGTAATTACTGCCCTTTGCGGAGCTCCATTTTTTATCTGGCTCATCTTCAATCTAAAAAAATCCAATAGCTAATGCTGGTTGCTAAAGACTTACACTATTGTATTCAAAAGCGTCCTATTGTGGATCAGATTAGCCTAGAGGTAAACCCGGGTGAAATACTATCTATTCTGGGACCAAATGGTGCTGGAAAGTCTACACTCTTCAAGATTCTGAGTGGCGAGATCGCCTGCAAACAAGGTTTGATCAGCTACAATGAAAAAGGACTGAAGGAGGTAAAGGCAGCAGACCTGGCAAAAATCAGAGCTGTACTTCCACAGCATTCTCAGGTTAATTTTCCATTCACCGCCAGGGAGGTGATTTCTCTGGGTCTTCATCAGGTAAAAGCGTCTTCTCATTCGCTGATTTTGGAGGAAGTCATGGAAATAACTCAGGTGACTCCATTGGCAGACAAGTACTATAACCAGCTATCCGGTGGTGAAAAGCAGAGAGTTCAACTCGCACGAGTGCTTTGTCAAATTTGGGAAAGAAAGCCCTTCCCGAGATACCTCCTTTTGGATGAGCCAACTTCCAGTCTGGACATTGCTCAGCAGCACGCAGTTCTGAAAATCTTAAAGAAGCTCACGGAAAGAAACATCGGAGTGGTGATCATTCTTCATGAGCTAAATCTGGCAGCCCAATACTCCGATAGAATAGCCCTGCTCAAGGATGGCTCTATCCAGAGATGGGGAAGTGTGAAAGAAATTATGGATGAGGAATTACTCGAAAGAGTATTTGAGCATCCCGTTCAACTCATCCCTTACCCATGTGCCGCAGGATGTATCGTGGCATCTGGTCTACATAATCAAGCATATCAAAATCTTAATCAAGCATAATCATGGAAACTTCAACTCTTCAAAAAAACACCTTGAAAGAATCCTGGAATGAACTTAAGCAGCAAGAGCCTAAGCTTCGAATCAGAGATGCTGCTAAAAAGCTAAATGTCTCAGAGGCCGAATTACTAGCCACTGGAATCGGCGAAAACGTAATTCGCCTTACGGATGATTTTGTAGATCAAGTGAAGAAATTCCCAACCCTGGGAAGGGTAATGGCCCTTTGCAGAAATGAAGGTTGCGTACTTGAACATAAAGGTACTTTCCAAAAAATAGATATCATGGGCGGAGGTCCTCACAAGATTGCAACTGTAATCGGGCCTATTGAGCAGAGACTTTTTTTCCACTCCTGGAAATTCGGATTTGCGGTAAGCAATGACACTCCAAGAGGTCCAATGTTCAGCCTTCAATATTTTGACAAAGCAGGTGAGGCAGTATTGAAGGTATTCCTTCAGGAAAAGTCTGACTATGATGCATCTGAAGTATTGGTAGGTGAGCACAGGGCTGAAAATCAAAGTGGAGAACTGGAGATCGAAGCTTTTGACAAGCCTGAATATACCAGTCGTGAAGACCTTGACTTTGACACTTTCCAAAAGGAATGGGAAGGAATGAAGGACACGCATGACTTCTTTGGAATGCTTAGAAAGCATAAGCTTAACAGATTGGATGCTGTGAAGTGGATTGATGATAAGTGGGCGCATGAAGTGGATCGATTGGCAGTAAGAGAGGTATTGAAGGTTGCTTCTGAAACGAAGCTTCCTATCATGATTTTCGCCGGAAACAAGGGTAATATCCAGATTCATCAGGGGCCTGTGAAGACCATTCGTCCGCTAAATCAGTGGCTCAATGTAATGGATCCAGATTTCA
>CAZLUY010000627.1:0-5484 GCA_964562785.1 uncultured Limnohabitans sp.
ACAAGGCAAAAATCATTTTTTGCAATGCTTCGGCTTTGAGTTCCACTCAAATCTTATTGAACTCTACATCTGATCGTTTTCCAAATGGATTGGGAAATGATAGCGGGGAGCTTGGGCATAATTTGATGGACCATACCTATAGAATTGGGGCCAGCGGTTTAGTGGATGGTTTTGAAGATCAATACTACTCAGGCAGGCGCCCAAATGGGATTTATATTCCAAGATATGTGAATCTAAAAGGAGGTCCGCAATCAGATGCCTTTGTTCGCGGGTTTGGATTCCAGGGTGGAGGATCTCGACAGGGTTGGGGTCAGGGAACCAATATGGAGAGTTTTGGAGCTGACTTCAAGGATCAAATTATGAATCCTGGACCATGGGAGTTTTTCATAACGGGCTTTGCAGAATGCTTACCCTACCATAGCAACAGGGTTTATCTGAATCCTGATGTGACCGATAAATGGGGGCAGCCAACTCTTTCAGTAGATGCTGAATGGGGCGAGAATGAATTAGCCTTGAATAAACAAATCAGGATAGATGCTAGGGAGATGCTCGAAACTGCTGGCTTGAAGGATATTGTTGATTTTGATAATAAGCATGAAATGGGATATGGAATCCATGAAATGGGTACTGCCAGAATGGGGAAAGACCCCAAAACCTCTGTCCTGAATTCTACAAATCAGATCCATGCATGTAAGAACGTTTTTGTAACAGATGGAGCTTGCATGACTTCATCATCTTGCGTCAACCCTTCCTTGACCTATATGGCCTTAACGGCGAGAGCAGCAGATCATGCCGTGAATGAATTGAACAGACAAAATCTATAGGATATGAATAGAAGAGAAGCATTAAAAAAGACTGGTCTTTTTGGTGGGATAGCCGCTGGAGCACCTGGTTTAATGACCCTTTTGCAGGCCTGTAGTAATCAACCAAGAGCCGATTGGCGGCCCCTCTTTCTATCTGACGATCAAGCTAGATTTATCTCTGCTTTTGTGGATACTATCCTACCAAAAACTGATACTCCTGGAGCACTGGACGTGAATACGGATATGTTTATGGATCTGGTTTATGCCAAGACGTTGACACCTGAAGCTCAGGAAGGAGTCAGTGCAGAACTCGATAAGTTTAATGAAGATTGTGTTGCCGATTATGGAAAGGCATTCGCAGATCTAGATGAGTCTGATCGCCAAGAATGTTTGATGGCACATGAGAAGAAGACTGCAAAATTCAATCGTGGAGTATGGGGCACGACGGTAGGTGAGCAAGAGCCTGTTGCTTTTTATAGGAACTTAAAATCTATGGCGCTTTGGGGCTACTTTAGCTCCGAGGAAATTGGGAAAAATGTTCTGAACTATGATCCTATTCCAGGTAATTTCAGAGGGTGCGTTCCTGTATCGGAAATTGGTAAGATCTGGAGTCTATAGCATCATTAAAAAACCTGAAGAGAATTCCCTGATGGTACATGATAAATAGGGAGGTCAGGAAAGTTCTTTTTGATCCATTCTGCCATGAACTGACTGCCGCCTTCTTCGCTTGCGGAATGTCCAATAGCTATCATGGAAAGAGGGAAGCCCATTTCGTTGGAATTCCTAACATACTCAGGAGTTTCCCATTCTGGGGATTCTCCTACAATAATGACATCGGGTTTTTCGGCCATTGCTATCTCAATCTGCCTTCTTCCTCCAATGGCTCCGGGTAGTAATAGTACTTTGCTGATTTTTTGATCCAAACTCCCAACATAGCGCATAGCTGGTACTTCAAGTTTCGATTTTAAGTGGTTAATAAGACCTTTCAAATCAGTCTCAGGAATAGTTAGAACAGCATTTTGCTGATAGTAAGGATCCCATCCCAATTGTTTGACAACTCCTGCCTGAACACCATCAACCTTCAAGGAATGAACATAGTCATGATTCCTCCAAACGGCTATCCCGCTTTCCTCCAGAAGATTCTTTTTGAATTCAAAAACTTCATCGCCCTTCAACCAATCCGTCTCATCCACATGATTGAAGTAAGTGGGTTCGTGCGCTATGATAAAGTTAGAGTTGAGCTGAATTGCTTTCTGAATCACATCAATTGTGGCAAACATGGAGGTTACAACACCAGTAACTTCCTGTTCTCTGGTTCCAGATTTTAACGTGTCAACAGTATTGGGAAAAGGGGCATCCGGAACTTCAGCAATAAAACGATCCATTATTTCACCAACCGTTACGCCTGGTTTTGGATCAAAATTCATGAAGCTAGCTGGAGTCAGGAACATGCTAGAAGCTAAAATTCCAGAGGAATCTTTTAGGAACTTACGCCTGCTTCTTGGAAGGTTTTTCATAATGAAGGTCTTGGTAAACCTCCAATATAGCAAAGCCTACAAAACTCTTGGAAAAACACCTCGAGTTCCCATGTCCACCACCTCTTCACCCAAAAGAGGTTCGTATTTGCCATTTCCATTGTTGTCCTTCCATTCGAAGCTTTTGTTGATGGAGATGACTACTTCAATGTTGATGTCTTGAGTCGGGTTTTCAGGGATGATTAATGCAGTAGGGAATTGACCAGTTACTAGGCAAGAGCCATCAGGAACTGGTGATGTATCATTGATGGGGTTTGGTACAGTGGTAACTGGAGCATCGCCCTCGGTTAAATCGGTGAATGGGAAACCTGCTACCTCTCCTTTCGACTCTAGGCCAAAGTAACCTTGAAGTTTATTTGCATTGACGGCTACGGTTTCATTCTCCAAGATGTAGTCATTGATAAAAGTATTGTAGCCCAGAAAAGATGCCATCGTAGCATCTACGTTCACATCATCACTGATTCCAGCTGGCCATCCTGGGTCTGCTGAGGCCCCGCCTAGATTGTAAACAATTCTAAATTTTTGATAGCCAATTGAGCTTCTAAAAAACTCATAGCTTCCTGCTGCCACCTGACTCAAAGGAATGCTGAGTATATTGTCAGATTCAGTAATGAATAATTCCTGATCGAAGTCTATGGCTGCAATTCCTCCTGCTTCTGTAGTAGGTGAGGAGAATACTGTAACTCCTCCATCGTAAGGGGTGAATTTGTCGGGATAAAGCCCAATGAAATGCAAACCCAAGGATTCAAAGTCCGGGTTCTGTCCAGCATTTCCGGTAGGCAGAGGTACTGGCTCACCGAAATTATCCAACCTTCCTGCAGTCTCATCCATAATGAATGTGATATTCAACATTGGATTATCCGTTGGATTCGGATTATCATTGGAATCACAGGCTAGGAAAATCAAAGAACAAAGAATTACGGAAAGATTACTAAGTCGTTGCATGGCAGAGTTTTCAGATATAACGAGAGAATTTAAGCTTGGTATGTGATCAGGTCAAATTCTGATTATCACATTGCCGGTCTTTTGACCTTTCAATACATAAGCATATGCCTCCGAAATATTTTGGAAACTATATTCTCTGTCTATGACAGGTTTGAACTCGCCTCTTTCGATTAGATTAAATATGTAAGGGAAGGTTTCCTTTTTATCGAAAGGAATTGGGAAAATCACCTTCTGATCGGCTTTACTTTTGGTCAAAGAAAAAAACACATTCTGAGCATAAGGTCCGAGCTCTGAAGAGATATATGCTCCTTTGTCTTTTAGAACAAGCTTTGATTCGCCGAAGGTCCTTTTACCCACAGCATCCAACACAAAATCATATTTCTTGTCTCCTTTGGTGAAATCTTCCTTCTGATAATCGATGACATGGTCAGCCCCTAAAGATCTTAGCAGGTCTAAATTTTTTGAGGTGGAGATGGCCGTTATTTCAAGCTCAAAAGTCCGAGCCATTTGCAATAAAGCTGAGCCAATTGCTCCTGAAGCACCATTGATTAATATCTGTTGACCCGGTTGGAAATTTGCCCTTTTCACAAAGCTATATGCATAATGTGCTCCCTCCAGGCACGCGACTATCTCGGCATAGTCAAGGCCTTCTGGGATCTTAAATAAATCCTTTGGATTGACTAATAGGAATTCGGCCTGTGATTTAGCGCCCATATCCGAGAATCCACAAACCTTGTCTCCTTTCTGTAGCACTTTCACTCCAGAACCCATTTCTACAATTTCGCCAGCGAAGTCGGTTCCGATTTGAACATTTTTTGGCCCAAAAGGCCCAAGGAACAGCCTCATAAACCAAGGCTTGGCAGTCAGGTTAGCGCAATCAGTTCTATTTACTGTGGTAGCGTGAACTTTCACCAGAATTTGATCAGGTGTAGGTTTTGGTTGAACCCATTCTTCAATCTGAATTACCTCTGAAGAGCCATATTTTCTTCTTGTGGCGGTTTTCATTTAGGTATTCCCAAGAGATAAAGAATGACACCTGGTCCTGATTTTACACGTTTTATTTCCCAATCGAATTTTTCCTGACCTTTCAATTCAGCGACGAGCCCTTCCATTTCTTCTACTGAGTAAGTTCTAAGACAGGAGACGATACCATCCCAAAAAACAAACAGAGGAACGATGGGAATCAGGTAGGTAAATAAAAGTCGAGCCAAGCTAAAGGGTCGGATAAATGGAGTGGTAAGCCAAACGGTAATCGGAGAGAAGATCATCGCCAGAATGCTAGGAAAGCTTCTCTCTTGAGCCTCAAATACCGCTATCCCGGAACCTGAGTCTATGGCATTTTGCAGTATTCTCTTCGCATCGCTTGGTTTAAAATGATGGAAGGATAAGAACTGTGTTCTGATACCTTTTAGATCTTGGGGGACGTCCCGAGCATCCACAGGATTCATACTGAATTCAAAGTTGGTAGCTTGTTTTTTGGTGTATTCAAAGGCCTTGACATTTGGGAATAAATCCGTCAAGGTGATTCTTAGATCTGGTATTTTTTTCTGCAATTCTTCATTCAACCAGACAAGTCCACCACCACCTCCAGATCCAAGATCTACCATGTGATTTGTATTTACCCTTTTCATTCCCTCTTCCAGTACAGGAATAATGGGTTGATACATTTTGGTTTTGTTAGATAGGAATTGAAGAAAGTCCGTGCCGTAGTTCCGCAGAAATCCTGGGAACCAACTTTGATCTTCAAACTCGAATAAGTGGATTCTAGCCATTGGAGCTTAAGTTTATCAACTGTTCACTCCATTATACTTAGTCTTTGTTTACGATAAAAGCCTATTCAACTATTCTAGCCCCTTTTTTTCAGGATTCCAGAATGGTTTGGTTTTGATATTTCGGACTGGCCAACCCAGACCTTTTTTAAAAAATAGGCTTAGGGAGACGCAAAGCCGGCTATCTCCGGCGAGATAGACGATCTTCTTTCCAGACATTTTATCTAGCTTTTCATCAATCCAGCCTCGAACCTCTTTCAAAGGGTATTGTCCTAAAGTCAGAAAATCAAAAGGAGTCTCTCCATTTAAGTCAGCAAAGAAGTCCTTTTCGTTTTGACTATATACAAGCCCTTGGACATGTTTACCGGATGGTAGGTTTCGCTCAATACAGTAGAAATGGGATAAGGCAGATAAGTCTCCAATCATCAAATA
>CAZLUY010000628.1:0-5132 GCA_964562785.1 uncultured Limnohabitans sp.
AAACAACAGAAACTGGATGTGAATATTCTTCGGAAGTCTCATGACAAATTTTGATGCAAAGCTACAAATCAGAAGCTACTTATCACGCTGCATGGATTTCCACAATTGATAAAAGGCTACAAAAACAGACAAGAAACAAAAAGTAAGAAGCCAGACTGGGAATTTCATTTCGCTTTTCCCTTGAATCCACCATCCTAACCAGGTCCCAAGTCCTATCACTCCAAATAACTGAAAAGAAAGGCCAATATATTTGACATAGACTGGTGGTCCCTTCGGTTCATTCTGATCTTTTTTGCTTTCCATTTTGGTATAATTTCGCAGTATTTTTTGAATTGGACCTAGTCCAAGTTGCGGGTTATCAAATAGAAGCCAAATCGAAAGAAGAATTGCAGGATTTCTTCGTTCTCAATCTGGGCCAAAAAACCTATTTTGGTACTTTATTTGGACTGCAAGCACAATGCTCAAAAAACGACTCTTACTTTTTGCCACTATTCTTTTGATGGTGGCCTGCTCATCTGAGAGAGACACCTTTACCAATCGAGCATTTCACAACCTGACTAGTCACTACAATGCCTTTTACCTGGCGGATGTAAGGATTGATGAGGTTAAGTCTGCTGTCAGGGAAAATTACAATGAAGATTATACCCAGATCTTACCCGTTTTTATCCCTATCGATTCAGCCACTATCCAGGAAAATGCAGAAAAGCTTGACAATGCACGAGAGCTGGCTTCCAAAGCCATTGAGTGGCATCGGATCAGCAGATGGGTTGATGACAGCTACTATTTACTCGGACAAATTGATTATCTCAAAGCCAGTTTTGATGATGCACAAAATACTTTCAAATATGTAAATGTCAATGGTAAGGATGATGACCTCAGACACCAGGCCTTAATTGCGCTTCTTCGTCTTTATGTAGATCTCGATGAAAATGAGAACTCAAATTTTACTATTGATTATCTATCAAAAGAAAAAAATATTAGCGATGAAAATAGGTATGAACTCTATAGGACTCTTGCCTATTATTATGAATCACGCAATGATCAAAATGGTGTATTAAGCGCTCTTGATAAGGCCCTGGAATATGAACAGGATAAGAAGGAGGCATCAAGAATAAATTTCATTTTGGCCCAAAGGTATCAGAGAGCTGGTTTGGATGCTTTGGCCTATGACTATTACAAAAGAGCACAAGAGGGCAATCCCCCATATGAAAGAAGTTTCTTTGCTCAGCTCTATGCCCAACAGGTAGCTGAACTGAATAAATCCAAGGATCTAAAGAAGGTTAGAAATTATTACGAGGATCTTTATAAAGATCCTAAAAATAAGGACTTGAAGGATGTAGTGGTCTACGAGATGGCCATGTTTGAATTGAAGCAAGGAGAAATAGAAAAGACTCTAAGTCTTCTCCATCAAGCTGCAAAGGAACCTGGAAGCAACCCTAGGCAAAAAGGATATATCTATCAAAAGTTAGCGGAACTCAATCTCCAGGAATTTCAGGATTATCGTGGGACAAAGTATTACTTAGACAGCGCCCTCACCTTTATTAATGAGTCCGATCCGGTTGCTCAGGAAATAGCAGAGCAAAAAGAAACACTAGATAAATATGTGTTTCATGTAGAGCGGATAGAGCAAAATGACAGCCTCTTAATGTTATCTCAAAAAAGCCCAGAAGAGCAAAAGTTGTTAGCTGAAGCATTCATCCAAAAGGAAGAAGAAAGGCTTTTAAGGGAAGCGGCTGAAGCCCAGGAACCAGAATCCAGAAATATCTTCAATAACCTTCTTGCTTTTAATGATCGTGGCACCACTTCATCATTCTATTTTGACAATAGTCTAGCCATGCAGCAAGGGGCTATTGATTTCAGGAGAAACTGGGGAAGCAGACCACTTCAGGACAATTGGCGTAGAAGTGCCGTAAGTTTCCAGGATGCAAGTCCTACCATTCCCGCTCCTACAGCTGCGGATTCTACGGATACTCAAGAAGATAATCCGCTGAGTCAGCTTCCTGAATTGGATGACCTTCTTGCTCAAATTCCACAAGATCCTGAAAGTATAGGCGTACTGAATTCAGAGTTAGAAGAATCATACTTCGAATTGGGGAAAGTACTCTACTTTGACTTGAAAGAGATTGAAGAGGGAATAGACAATCTGGAAATGTTGATCAGAACCTATCCAGAATCCAATCGAAGGGCCGAAACCTATTATTTGCTCTATTTGGCTCAAAAAGAGAGGGGCGGTAATTATGAGCAATATGTTTCCAGATTAAATCGTGAATTCCCAGAATCCAGATTTACGTTCAGTGTTAACAATCCTGATGCAGCTTCAGGAAACTTAGCTTATCTCAAATCTTCCGAAGAATATGAAAAGGCATATCAGGCATATTATGACCGGAGGTATAGAGAGTCCAGACAAATTGTGAGGAATGCGCTTAAAAATTATCCTCTTACCCGAAATAGTGAGCGACTGCTTCTGCTAGACATCATGAATACCGGGAAGATCGAAAGCAAAGCGAATTATAGAGCGAGACTTGAGGATTACATTGAAAACACAGAAGATTCAGCCTTGGTTGATCTGGCTGAAAAAATGATGTATCCATTATATACCCAGGAAGAACTTGCTGCCATGAATCCACAAAAGCCCGCAGCACAAGATTCAACGCAGGTGGCTGGAGACACGGATGTTGCTGAAGCCGAAGATATAGACCTGACCGATACACCATATAAGGTTAATAATTCTCAAACACACATATTTGTATTGGCAATGGAGCCTTCTGTGGCAGAAGCGGCAGAGCGTTTGCTAGGAGACTTGGAGAATTTTCATGGAACGAATTTCAAAAAGAGGAGATTGCGGACGGGGCAGATGAAAATGGGTCGAGAGGTCGAGATATTTATTATCAGTCCTTTCACTTCAGCTGAACAAGCCAAAGAATACTATGATCTCTTGATCGAAGAATTCGAATCAGAAAATTTACCAGAAGAAGTTGTACAACAGAGTTTTTATATCTCAATTGAGAATTTTCAGACTCTGAACAAGATCAAGAATATAGAAGAATATAAGGCCTTTTTCAGGTCAGCTTATAAATAAAGCATGAGTAAAAAATCTAAAACCCAACAAGCCGGTTGGGCAAAAGCGACTATCAAATTCTTATGGTTTGCATTCATTGCAGGCTTTTTTGGGTTCGTCCTATTTGTATGGATGGTGAGTGTCAATTTTCTTGGGCTATTTGGGACCCTACCTGATTTCAAGGCTTTAGAAAATCCAGACTCTGAAATAGCATCGACTCTGTATTCAGCGGACGGTTTACTATTAGGAACTTATTTTCGCGAGAACAGAACTCCGGTAACTTATGAGGAGCTAGCTCCAAACCTGGTTGATGCCCTCATTGCTACAGAAGACATCCGATTTGAAGATCACTCAGGTATCGACTTTCAAGCCATGGCTAGGGTTTTTGTGAAATCCATTATTCTTCAGCAGGATGCTGGAGGAGGATCAACTCTAAGCCAGCAAACAGCTAAAAACTTATTCAAAACGCGAACGGCTGATACACAAGGAACTCTGAGTTCTGTACCCGGTCTTCGAATGTTGATTATTAAAACCAAGGAATGGATCGTAGCCACTCAATTAGAAAGAGCCTATACTAAGAATGAACTTCTTACGCTCTATCTGAATACTTCTGAGTATGGATCCAATGCCTACGGAATTAAAACAGCTGCTCAAACTTTCTTTAATAAAGAACCTGGAGACTTAGATATTCAAGAGTCTGCTGTTTTGGTAGGTTTATTCAAAGCACCAACTTACTATAGTCCAGTATATAATCCGGAGAACTCCTTAAGAAGGCGTAACACCGTGTTAGGCCAAATGCGCAATAATGGATATATCAGTCCGGAAGTATTTGATTCTTTATCCAGGCTACCAATAGAACTTGACTATAAAGTTGCGAACCAAAACCTTGGACTTGCTACATATGTCCGTGAGATCATAAAGGCAGATCTTCTGAAGTGGACCAAAGAAAACCTCAAAGCTGACGGTTCTACTTACGATCTATTTGGTGATGGTCTTAAAATTTATACTACCATCGACAGTCGTATGCAGAGATATGCAGAACAGGCCGTGGATGAGCACATGTCTGAGTTGCAAGAAAAGTTCTATGGTGAAATGGGAGATCGCGCCCCATGGATAGACAATGAAGGTGAAGAAATTCCTGATTTCATAGAAAATGCAGTAAGACGTACCGAGGCTTACAGACTTCTCCGCACTCGATACGGAAACGATACAGATTCGATTGAGGTCAAATTGAATGAGAAAAAGCGAATGAAAATTTTCTCATGGCAAGGAGAAATTGATACCCTGATGAGTACCATGGATTCACTTCGGTACTATAAGAAATTGCTTCAGGCAGGTTTCGTAAGTATGGAGCCAGGCACCGGCCATATAAAAGCCTGGGTTGGAGGAATCGACCACAAATATTTCAAGTTTGATCACGTAAAAAGAGGAAAAAGGCAACCAGGCTCAACCTTTAAACCATTCGTCTATGCCGCTGCCATTGAGAATGGTTACAGTCCTTGTTATAGTGTAGTCGATCAACCGGTAGAAGTCTTCATTCCAGATCAGCCTGCATGGTCACCTTCTAACTCGAATGGTAAGTTTTCATTTGAGAAAATGACCATTAGAAAGGCCATGTCCCAGTCCATTAATTCCATCACGGCTTATATGATGAAAAAACTGAGTCCGAAAATTGTGGTCGAGACTGCCAAAAGGCTCGGAGTTACAAGTGATTTGGAAGAGGTTCCATCTCTTGCCCTTGGAGTGAATGACGTGTCAATTTTTGAAATGGTAGGAGCCTTTGGAACTTTCGTGAATAAAGGAGAGCACACTACGCCATTTTATATAGATAGAATTGAAGACAAAAATGGGAATGTAATTCAACAATTCACCCCAAGAAAGCGGCCAGCAATGAGTGAAGAACATGCCTATTTAATGACATACATGCTCAGAGGTGGTTTCGAGGAAGAAGGAGGAACCAGCCAAGGGGTATCCTATGAAATCCGTCAGGACAATGAGCTTGGAGGAAAGACTGGAACAACCCAAAATGCTTCTGACGGATGGTATATGGGAATAAGTAAGGACTTGGTTTCAG
>CAZLUY010000629.1:0-1830 GCA_964562785.1 uncultured Limnohabitans sp.
TCCCTGAGCCTGTGCGTACGCTTCAATTTCGGCAGCTTCAGATACCATAAGTTCTTTAGCTCTTTCAGCTTGCTTTGCCTGCTCCTCGGCCATAGCCAATTGGAAGAGAGAATCGATACCATTTCTATCAGTTACTTCAAATGCGCCTAGTGAAACTTGAACAAGCTCATCTGCCTGAAGGAATCCAGGTTGGTTATTTCCAAAAATAACTCTTGCTGGCGCTTCAAATGAAATACTGTCTCCTTTACAAAGACCAAGGAAAATTTCATCCATACCATTACTTGGAGGGATAGAATCGTTAGCCTGAAGGTAACCTGGGAAAGGCTGATCAAGAGTAGAGTAAATCGTAGAATCCCCACCTGTTTTGATCTCAAGATTGTAAAGAACGAACATTCCATTCTCAGGCTTTTCTGGTCCTTCAGAATGGTAAGTATATTCGATACCATCCATGGCAGTTACCTCAGTCTTTTGACAAGAAGAAATGGTACTTACTCCAAAAATCAATGCAAGGGCAGCCCAAAGGCCTTTCATATTTTTCATAAAACTTTTGTGTTTCAAATTTAAAATGGGTGACTATTTGATGGTTTCCTCAGCCTGAGGAGTATTGAACAAGGTGTCATGAAACTCTTCGACCAAATCTTCAAATCGCTCAATCGTTGCTCTCATGCTCAAATGTGAGCGTCCACCAGCTGCGTTTTTATGACCTCCTCCATTCCAGTAAGAGGCCGCAAATTTGTTCACAGCCACGTGTTCACTGGATCGGAAAGAAATCTTGACACCGTCCTCCCTTTCGGAAAACAAGGCCGCCAAATGCACGCCCTCTAAAGATAGGGCATAATTGACCAAACCTTCCGTGTCGCCAGTCTGGCTTTGATATTTTTTAAGATCTTTTTTACCTACAACAAAGTAAGCCGTATTAAGCTCAGGCTTCATTACTAAACGATGACTGAGGGCAAAGCCGATGAATTTTAGTCGGTTTAAGGAATTAGAATCGTAGATAAGATTAGCGACCTGAGAAGTGTTAGCTCCTAAATCAAGCAACTCCGCCACAACCAAATGCACGTTCTTGGTTGTATTTGGATGACGAAAACCGCCTGTATCGGTCATGATCCCGGCATAAAGACACTCAGCAATATCCTTATCAATAAGCTTTTTATCCCCAAGTTTTACAATCAGCTCATAAACCAATTCACATGTCGCGGCTGCTTCAGTAGACCAAAGCCGGTAGTCGGCAAAGTCCTCAGGTTCCTGATGATGATCAATGTTGACAATATAGCTATCGCTTTCCCTGATCATTTCCCCAAGCTCATTCACCCGCTTCAAGACCGAGAAGTCCAAACAGAAAACCATATCGGCTTCTTTCAACTTCTTTTCAACAAGGGGGACATTCTTTGCTTTGCTGAAGTCAATAACAGAATCATTCCCCTTCATCCAATTGAGGAAATTAGGGTAATC
The DNA here is from genome assembly GCA_964562785.1 of uncultured Limnohabitans sp. Taxonomy (GTDB): domain Bacteria; phylum Bacteroidota; class Bacteroidia; order Cytophagales; family Cyclobacteriaceae; genus Algoriphagus. The sequence goes on from CAZLUY010000629.1 coordinate 1,456, forward strand.
GGTAGGGGTAACTACCGATACTTCATGACCTTTTTTTATGAGATAATTCGCTAGTCCCAAAGAAGACCCCAAGGCATCCGCATCCGGCTTGACATGGGTGGTGATAAATATCTTTTTGGGGGAGGTGATCTCTTTTTTAAATGAGGCGTACGCTTCCATTCTAATCTTTTAGAGGCTGTAAAGCCTCAATGAGCTTGCAAATGTCACCAATTTTTTCAGAAATCCCAAGCTTCTCATAAGGCTGGAAATGAGGGTAATCTGTATAAATGTTTAGCCAAACTCGGAGATTGATATTTATTCATCTATTTTTGCCGCGAGAACTAAATCTGGATATAAAATATGGCAACTAACAGAACATTCACTATGATCAAGCCT
>CAZLUY010000630.1:0-4872 GCA_964562785.1 uncultured Limnohabitans sp.
CACCTTTGTAGGAAGACTCATCCAGGTCTAAAGTTACATTAACACCCTCATACATATCCTTGTAGCTGTACCATTCATCTACTCTTTCCCATTCGGAAGGGAGAAATGAAGTGGTCGAGTGAGTTGGATCTACAACATTCACTACTCCCGACTGTACATTTGGGTGAGGGTCATTGATACCGGGGTGATCAGCAAAATATCCACCAACTAGTTTATTGTACCATCCCCACTCATATTCGGTGTCAGCCGCAGCATGAACTCCCACAAATCCACCACCGGACTGAATATATCGCTCAAAATCAGCTTCTTGATAATGGTCCAATACGTTTGAAGTAGTACTTAGAAATATGACAGCCGAATATTGACTTAGATTTTCTTCGTTGATCAGGTCAGCATTCTTTGTGGTGTCCACAGCAAATCCATTTTCAGCTCCTAGCTTTTGAATAGCAGCGATTCCGGCCGGGATAGATTGATGCTGATATCCCATCGTCTTGCTGAAGATGAGTACTTTCGGATCACCGCTCCGCTTCTTAGAGCAGCTCACCAGCCCCAGGCACAAACAGAGTACTAGCAGGCTTAGGTTTCTTAGGTTTTTTGAAAATTTCATAAGGTGAATATTTGGGATAAAAATTAGGAAAAAAATACCAGATACTGCCCCAAAACTTAGGATACGGCAACAATTCAGGATGAATAGTTAAAAACCTTTGGTAAATATGGAAGGATCAATCAGTCGAGCCTTCGGGCTCCTTGAGAAAGTTCTACTGGAATGAACTCAGGAACTATTGAGAATTGCTTTTGATAGGCGGCTCTGATTATATTTTCGAAGTTCAGAACCTCAGAAGATTTGATCAGATTCAAGGTGCAACCACCAAAACCACCTCCCATCATTCGACTTCCCAAAACACCGTCTAATTGGGTTGCTTGTTTGGCTAGAAAATCCAGTTCTTGGCAGCTCACTTCATAGTCTTCACTCAGACTCCTGTGGGATTCATTCATCAATTGACCAAAAGGAGATAAGGCCTTTTGTTCGAGGAAAGCTGAGGCATCCAAAACTCTTTGATTCTCTGTGATGACATGCTTGGCTTTAGGGTAAAGCTTTTCAGGAAGAAGGTCTTTTACCTTATCGAGTTCCTGCACTGAGACGTCTCTTAAAGTTTGGATTGGGCCAAAATCACTTTGAAGAATTCTCACACTTTCTTCGCATGCTTCTCTTCGATCATTATAAGCAGTGTCGGCAAGACTGTGTTTGACCTTAGAATTGACTAAAATGAACTGATAATCCCCAAGATTAATTGGAACCACTTTGTGAGCAATCGCTCGACAATCAAGCATTAAGGCGGCACCCAGTTCACCAAATGCAGAGGCATAAGGGTCCATGATTCCGCAGTTTAATCCGGCAAAAATCTGCTCTGATTTTTGAGCATACAGTGCCAAACTTTCTTTGGGAACTTTGATTCCATTTTGATCTGAAATAGCGATTCCTGCTGCAACTGAGAGCGCAGCTGAGGAAGATAATCCAGCACCCAAAGGAATATTGCCACCGATGACCATGTCGAAACCTTGAATATTGGTTCCAGCTTGCATTAACTGACTACACATTCCCATGATGTAATTGGCCCAATGGCCTTTTTTGGGAGCGAAAGAAGAAAGATTGAATGCGAACTCTTCTCCAAAATCAATGGAGAATAATCTGGTCTGATCACTATTGTTTGGAGAGATTCCTACATAAATCCCATGAGCAACGGCAGCTGGAAAAACCCAGCCATCCTGATAATCGGTGTGTTCACCAATGAGATTAATCCTCCCAGGGGCAAAGTAGATTTCCGGCTCTGAATCAAAGAGGTTTTCAAATTCACTCCGAATCAGGGCTCGCATCATGACTTAATGCGAGTAGATCTGCGAGGAACAAGGGTAGTTTCTAAGACAATAGAAATAGGTTCATCCGAAGCTAGACCTTCAAGCTGATCCAATAGATGGCTCACAGCCAATTTCCCCATTTCATAACCTGGTTGAGAGACTGTCGTCAAAGGAGGTTCAACTACCGCAGAGGTTGGGTTATTAGTGAATCCAGCAAGAGCCATGTCCTCTGGCACCTTTATTCCCAGACTTTTCCAGTGAGTCAGAACATCTACTGCCACTGGGTCAATCATGCAGAAAACACCATCAGGTCGATCTTTCATATCTGCAATTTCCTGCGCAACCTTGATATTATTTTCCTGAGTGAGATCAGTGACTTTGATTAGCTCTGGATCGGCTTTTATGCCAAATTCCGAAAGTGCTTGAAGGTAGCCTTCCTTTCTTTTTTTGGAAATATAGAGGTCCTCGGGTCCTGATAGATACATCACTCTTTTGCATCCTGTTTCCAGTAAGTGTCTGGTTACCTGATAGGCTCCGCCTTGATCATTGAAGGTTACCTTGGTTACAGGCATTACTTCATGAACCCGATCGAAGAGCACAAAAGGAATCTCTCTTTGGTACAAATCGTCAAGATGCTCGTAATGATTGGTTTCTCTACTTAAAGAAATAAGGAGAGCATCCACCTGCGTTGCTACCAGGGTTTTGATATTCGCCATTTCCAAATCAATAGATTCATTGGACTGACAAATCATGATATTATATCCTCTTGAATTTGCCAGATCCTGAATCCCACTGATACAAGAAGCAAAGAAATGAGAGGTGATCTCAGGAACAATTACCCCAAGAGTTTTGGTACGGCTGATTCGAAGACTTTGAGCAAGAAGATTGGGTTGGTAATTCATCTCCTTAGCCATGTCCACAATCCTCTTCTTGGTCTCTTCATGCAGTTCGGGAGAATCCTTTAATGCACGGGAAACTGTGGATACAGAAACGCCAAGTTTCTTGGCAATTTCCTTCATGGTAACCTGATGCCCCTTCTTCATATCATTCTTCGATTTTTACGAATTATAATGATACGCAAAAATTGAATCCTATTCCTGATAGAGGGTATAAAGAATAGTCTCTCCAACTGCTTTTAGAGGTCGAGTTGCGATATTCTCCATATTGTCATCATGGGTATGATGATAGGCTCCGAAACCTGAATTTGGCGCGTATTCTATAATGTTGATCATAGGGATACTCGCCCAGTCATTTACGAAGAGGTGATCATCAAGAATTTCCGGTGAATTTTGAGGAAGGAAAAAATCACCCTGACCAATTTTGGCCGCATTGTCCCAAACCTTCTTCAAAATACCTGAGGCATATTGACGAGAATAACCTTCACGATGGAATCTTGCCCCTTTTGCCCCAACCAGGTCAACAAGTATCCCATAATATGCGGTATAGTTGGGTACATGTTTGTTTCTTGCCCAATGCTGGGATCCAAGACACCACCAAATTTGCTGATTGTTCCTAACTGAGGTGAACTCAGGCTCACCGTCATCTTCTCCGTCGAACAGGATAATGTCGATTCCCACTTCTGGCTTCAAATTGCCAGTTCCAATGACTCTTGCTACTTCCAATAAGACACCTACTCCTGACCCTCCGTCATTAGCTCCATCGATGGCTTCATCAGTTCTTTCTGCATCCTTATCTGCAATCCTACGGGTATCCCAGTGGGCACCTAACAAAATACGCTTGCTTGCCTGAGGATTGTAAGAAGCTATGATATTGGTCAAATCCCAGTTAAGTCCATCATAAGTCTTTGCCTCAAATTCTTGAGTTTGAACTGAAAAACCATAAGACTCCAGCTTTGAAATCAACCAATCTTTGGTCTGTGCATGACCTGTCGTCCCTGGTACTCTTGGTCCAAAGTCAACTTGCTTTTGGATAAAAGTGTAAGCTGAATCTGCATTGAAAGAAGGGTAGGGGTTGGCCACTACTTCTTGAACTTGTTCACTCTTTTTCTCTGCTTCACCACAGGCAAAAAGCAAAAGGAGTAGGAGAGGGAATAATCTATTCTTCATATGCCCAGTCAACTTTGGTTTTCATATCCTTCACAACAAATCCCATGGCCTTCAAACCGGCTCTGATTTCATCTACTTTGTCGTAGTTTCTGGCCGTTTTGGCTTCTTGATACAGCTTTAGAAGTAAGTTTAGCATTTCTTCCTGAACTTCACTTTTCTCTTCTTTAAGCCCCAAAATATCCTCTACAAAAGTGATATAGGTGCTCATCAATTTATCGAAGGTTTCCTTGCCCAATTCAGAGGCCTTCAGTTGACCTGTAAAAATGGAATTGATTTTCTTCAGCAGATTGAACAGATGACCAATTGCCTGAGCAGTATTGAAATCATCGTCCATGGCGCGATATGCCGCAGCAATGGACCTTTCAATTTGTTCAGACTGCTTGGAGTTGAGCTCTGTATCTGATTCCTCGAATTGAAGAAGCTTCGCAATTCGCAACCCATTGATCATTTTCTTGAATCCTTTCTGAGCCGCTTTTAGTGCCTCATTAGAGAAATCCAAAGTAGATCTGTAGTGGGCAGTCAATATGAAGAACCTAATGGTCATTGGAGTATATGGCTGCTCAAGCAAGTCATGTTTCCCTCCAAATAGCTCCTGAAGTGTAATGAAATTACCCAATGACTTACCCATCTTTTGGCCATTGATGGTGATCATATTGTTGTGCATCCAATACTTGGCTGGATCTTCATGATTACAAGCATTTCCCTGAGCGATTTCACACTCATGATGAGGGAACATAAGATCCATTCCACCACCGTGAATATCAAAGCGATTCCCAAGATATTTGGAACTCATGGCTGTACACTCAAGGTGCCAACCAGGGAAACCAACTCCCCAAGGAGACTCCCATTTCATCAGGTGCTCAGGAGCTGCATTTTTCCAAAGGGCAAAATCTACCGGATTTCGTTTCTCTCCTTGTCCATCCAGATCCCGGCTTCCACTCATCAACTC
>CAZLUY010000631.1:0-7272 GCA_964562785.1 uncultured Limnohabitans sp.
GCCAAGATATGGATTGAGTGCTCGGCTAGAATAGAGATACGAACCTCCGGCTTTTGGCATTGCAGTAGAAAGGGCAGCATAGGATAAAGCTGCGAAGATTGCAGGGATAGCTGCCAGTAGGAATGCAGACAGCACATACGGGCCTATCCCAGGAACACTCCTTTGGATCATAAAGGGGATGACATAAATGGATGCCCCTATCATGGAGCATACTCCAGTTGCCAATAAGCCTGTTAAGCCAAGCCCCCGGTTTAGATGGGCACTCTGTCTGGATTCAGCCATTTATTCATCTACTCGAGTGGAGTGTAGCATATCCAGTCTCCAACCGTCTTTTGTTTTTACAGCCGTGGCACTTTCCAGCCATTTAATATCTCTAACCACTTCTTCTCCATTTTTGAAGGTGGCCCAATTCCAATATGAGGTCCAGGCACGATCCCCTTCAACTACGGTCTGTATGAATTCAAATTTATTTAGCCTTACTGGTCTATCATTATTCGCACCTGCTTGTATGAAGTATCCAAGGATCATTTCCATATCCCAAACCTCTCCTTGTTCAAGTAGAATAAAATCGTCCGTATAATAAAGCGAGACATCGTCAGCTTTGAAGTTTGAAAAGAGCTCATCAAAGGAGTTTTCGATTAGCGCTTCAACCTCCTGTTTGTCTTTTTTAGTCTGGGCATTTGCAATGGAAATGGTGCAAAAAAGTAACAGACAAAGGGCATAGTTTTTTCCTATCATGCTAGGAAGATAAGGAATGGAGTGGAATCCGAAAATGCTTTTTCTGTTTGTTTCTAGCCTAGATTGAAGACTGAGTTTTATTCCAATAATCCTTAATAAATTCAAAACAGGATTTTAATCAGTTCATTTAATTTTAATCCTATTTTTCTGTCCACTTATTTCGGTTAATCAATGCTTGGTACATGATAGAGCCATTTGACACTCATTAATTTTTGTGTTGGATGGACAAACTATCTTCTGATGCTGAGGTTAAAATGTTGAGGCTGAAAAGGATGAATCTGATCATTGAGAAAGCTAAAGAATCATAGCTATTATCTATCGGATTTTGAATGTAATAGTCAATGCTTTTGAATACTTTTATAATCTAAACATACACTAACAAATTTTATATATGGACAATTCACATCACGGAATGAACGGCGATGCTTCTAAGTGCCCTTACATTGGAGGCAGCATCAGCAAAGGTGCAGGTCGCGGTACAAGAAATACCGACTGGTGGCCAAACCAGTTGAACCTATCAATTCTTCGTCAGCACTCTGAGAAAGTCAATCCTATGGGAGATGACTTCAACTATGCTGAGGAATTCAAGTCTTTAGACTATGATGGTGTTAAGAAGGATTTGGCTGATTTGATGACTGATTCTCAGGATTGGTGGCCAGCTGATTATGGACATTATGGTCCTTTCTTTATCAGAATGGCTTGGCATGCAGCTGGAACCTATAGAATTGCAGACGGTAGAGGTGGTGGAAATGCGGGAACTCAGCGATTCGCTCCATTGAATTCATGGCCAGATAATGCGAACCTTGATAAGGCAAGATTCCTTCTTTGGCCAATCAAGCAAAAGTATGGCAAGAAGCTTTCCTGGGCAGATCTCTTGATCCTTGCAGGAAACGTAGCCTTGGAAACTATGGATTTCAAAACTTTTGGATTCGCAGGTGGCCGTGAGGACGTTTGGGAGCCAGAAGAGGATATCTACTGGGGTTCTGAAGGTGAGTGGTTAGGTGATAAGGAAAGATACTCTGGAGACAGAGAGCTTGAAAATCCACTTGGAGCTTCTCACATGGGTTTGATTTATGTAAATCCAGAAGGTCCCGAAGGAAGACCTGATCCTATCGCAGCTGCTCATGACATCCGTGAGACTTTTGGTCGAATGGCGATGAATGATGAGGAGACTGTGGCGCTTATTGCTGGTGGACACACTTTCGGTAAGACACACGGTGCAGCAGATGCTGATAAGTATGTAGGCGCCGAGCCAGAAGGAGCTTCCATTGAAGAAATGGGAATGGGTTGGAAAAACACCTTTGGAAAAGGAAATGCTGAAGATACCATTACATCTGGTATTGAAGGTGCTTGGACCACCACTCCGACAAAATGGAGCAACAACTATTTTGAGAACTTATTTAAGTACGACTGGGAAGTTTACACTGGACCAGGAGGTGCTAATCAGTGGAGACCAAAAGGTGGAGCAGGAGAGGGATCAATTCCAGATGCCTTTGACGCTGACAAGAAGCATGCACCATTCATGTTGACTACTGATATTTCTCTTAAGGAAGATCCTGCTTACGCAAAAATCTCTAAGAGATTCTATGAGAATCCAGACGAATTTGCTGATGCTTTTGCAAGAGCTTGGTTCAAGTTAACTCATAGAGATATGGGGCCTGTTTCAAGATACCTTGGACCAGAGGTTCCTCAGGAGGAATTGATCTGGCAAGATCCAATCCCTACTGCCGAGTACAAGACTATCGATGATGCAGATGTGGCTACACTAAAAGCAAAGATCGCTGATGCTGGTCTTTCTGCTGGTGAGTTAGTTTCTACTGCATGGGCTTCTGCTTCAACTTTCAGAGGATCTGACTTCAGAGGCGGTGCAAATGGAGGAAGAGTAAGACTTTCCCCGCAGAAGTACTGGGAAGTCAATAATCCAGCTCAATTGGGCAAGGCCCTTGACGCATTGGAAACTATTCAATCTGACTTCAATGGTTCTAGTTCTGATAAGCAGGTTTCTCTTGCTGACCTGATTGTTCTTGGTGGAAGTGTAGGTATAGAAATGGCAGCCAAGAAGGCGGGCCGTGACGTAACCGTTCCTTTCACTCCAGGTAGAACAGATGCTTCACAGGACAAGACTGATGTTGAATCTTTCGGAGCTCTTGAGCCTGCAGCTGATGGTTTCAGAAACTATTTCAAGCCTAAGCATAGTGCTTCTGCTGAAGAGATGCTTTTGGACAAGGCTCAGTTGCTAAGATTAACTGCTCCGCAGATGACTGCTCTAGTTGGTGGTATGAGAGTGATCGGAACCAATTTCGACGGATCTAGTCATGGAGTATTTACTGAAAGAGTAGGTGCTTTGACCAATGATTTCTTCAAAAATGTTCTAGATCTTGGTACAAGCTGGAAAGCTGCAGATAGTGGTGCTCATGGATTCATCGGAACTGATAGAAAGTCTGGTGACTTCAAGTGGACAGGTACAAGAGTTGATTTGATTTTCGGATCAAACTCTGAGCTAAGAGCACTTGCTGAGGTTTATGGCTCTGATGATGCTGAAGATAAGTTCGTTAGTGACTTCATCGCGGCATGGACTAAGGTGATGAATGCAGATAGATTCGATTTGAATTAATCGAAGAGTTAATAAATAATGAAAAAGGGACTTCAAAAGAAGTCCCTTTTTTTGATCTTCGCAGAAGTTAATCCATTTATAATTAATGTTCGAAAGTCGCGATTACCCCAAGTCTCTAGATGAATCCATTTTTGAATCCTGGCTTGAGCGAGGTAGGGAAAGTAAGATTTCTTATGCCTTTATGCTGGTAATATGGGACGAAGGAGAGCAGGACTACTTTCCTCGGTACGCGGAAGAAAGATCTGAGATAGCTCAATATGAGAAACTGGGAGAATCTTTTGGAAGACAGTCCCTAGTTGCTGCCTATGATCTTTATTCCGAAGGGAAGATTGCATAAAAAAAGCCGGTTCGTACCGGCTTTATTTTTACTGTAGGTTGGTGTTGATTGGTGGTGGTCCATCAGGAACAAATCCCTTATACACGTAGTCACCTTTTTTCTCCACAAACTCCTCTTTGACAGAGGCAATTAAGTCAGGGTTGGTAAACAGATCTACCATAGTCATTGACAAGGCTTTTGCAGCATAAGCCATACCCTTATGACCTATGGACATTCCACTTGAAGCTACCACGGCCCATGAGTGCCAAGGTGTTCCGTTTGGAGCTGTGGTAGCAGATAAGCGGATAGTTGGTACTACCCAACTCACATCACCCACATCTGTACTTCCTCCCATGCTGTGCTCTTGGGTTTCCTCCATAGGCTCAATTTTAGAAACCAATCCGATTTGTGGTTTTCCCGTGGCCTCTTGAATTTTCTTAGCAAAATCCTGCTCTTCCTCCGTGTATGAGATTGCTCCCAGAGTTTCCAGGTTTTTCTGCAACGCTGCCGAACCGGTTCTATTCACTAAAATCTCATGAACTCCAGAAATCAGGTTGATTTCATAGTCGACATCCGCCATAATGGCCGCACCTTCAACCATTTCCTGAATTCTTTCATAAACAGGTAGCAAACCCTCTCTACTGCTATCTCTTACTCTCACCCATATTCTGGAGTAATCAGGCACTACATTTACTACCTCACCGGCTGTTTGGATATGGTAGTGAATTCTAACCGTTGGCTTTACATGCTCTCTGTAATAGTTAATGCCAGTGGTATACAATTCCAAAGCATCTCCAGCACTTCTACCATTCCAAGGATCTCCTGCTGCATGCGCAGCCTGACCAGTAAATTCAACTTGGAAATCGATTAATGCCAATCCTTTTTGAACTGCAGTCTGAGTCTCTGCACTAGGATGCCAATCCATCACCACATCCACATCATCAAAAAGTCCTTCTCTCACCATCCATAGTTTCCCAAAAAACTTTTCTTCTGCGGGGGTACCATAGAATCTAATGGTTCCTTCCAATTCTCCATTTTCAATCTGCTCCTTAATGGCAGCTGCAGCTCCTAAAGAAGCGACACCGAATAGGTTATGACCACAGCCATGGCCCGGACCTCCTTCATTCAATGGGCTTTTGAATGGGACTTTATTCTGCGAAAGACCAGGTAGCGCGTCAAACTCTCCCAGAATCCCGATTACAGGGCTACCACTTCCGTACTCGGCTACAAAGGCCGTTGGAATTTCAGCTACACCTCTGGTAACTCTAAAGCCTAAGCTTTCGGCATAGTCAGAAAGTGCTGCTGCGGATTGGGTTTCCTGAAATGCAATTTCTTCGAAGGCCCAGATTTGATCCGAAAGGTTCGTGAGATCAGCAAAATTTGATTCTACATTGGCCTGAACGGCCTCTTTGAGTTTTTCCTGTTTTTTGCTTTGGGCAAAGCCTGAAAAGACAAGGCCACAACCCAAAATCAGGCAAAGGATTTTTGATAAAGGTTTAATCATAGTTTAAATATTTGGTGATTTATTGGATTAATTATTAGGATCAAATCCGGGCTATGCCTGATAGGCGCCAGATGAATAAGTCAATTCGTAGCTATGGGAGTAGATTTCAAAGACTACTCCAAATGGGTCTTGAACATAGACCATTCTATAGGGCTTTTCGCCGGGGTAGTATTCCCGAATAGGCATTCTCTGCTTTCCTCCTGCATCTACAATTTTCTGAGTAAGCCCTTCTACATCAGGGTCCTGAACGCAAAAATGAAATAGCCCTGTATTGAATGGATTAAATTCCGGGGCTTCCTTTTTGCCATGAGGAAAAGAGAAGAGTTCTATCCCAATGCCATCAGAAGTAGACATGTGAGCGATTTCAAACTCCTCCCAATCTTCTCCAAAAACATCTATACACATCTGACCAATGGCCGTTTCACTTTCCTTTTTGACTGTTGAGGGTTTCATGATAATGTACCAGCCCATAACCGACTCATAAAATTCAACAGCTTGATGAATGTCTGGAACAGTGATCCCGATGTGTGAAAAAGATCGTGGGTATTTCATATTGATCTGGTCTAAAAATTTCAGGAATAAGTTAGAAAAATAAGCTTCACAGTCCTATCCAAATTCCTCTCTGCATGGGTCTTGTCAAACCAGTAGGGTCGCCGCAGCCTTTTTGACTGATTTCATCTCCCTTGTATACGCTTACGTCGCAGCCGGCCTCTTGAAGTCTTTTGACACTTATCGGGTTGCCATCAACGATTAGACATTTCCGAGGGGCCAGAGCAAGGACATTACAACCCATAGATTCAAATTCTTCATCCGGACATTCAACTAATTGAAAGCCTCTACTGATTAATTCATCTCTGAAATAGATTGGCATTAAAGGAGAATAGACCATCGCAAGGTCTTTATCCAACGGCGAGATGATGGACATTAAATGAAAGACGTCAGAAGGCCCTTTGTAATGAGGTAATTCTATTACAAGGACTTCAATTCCCTTAGGTTCAAGAAAGCCTTTGAGTTGCTCTATTCCTTCATAGTTGGTCCTGTAAGTATGCCCAATAACCAAAGTTTTTTCATCCAACCAGCACATATCTCCTCCTTCACATGTTCCAGGAGCTTCAACTTTCCCAAGAACATCAATTCCATTCTCCAAACAGTAGGTTTCAATAGCTTTTGGCTCAGGAAGTCGTTCTTCTTTACCCATATTAAAGAAGATCATCCCGAAGTCAGTTGCCAGTGAAGTGTCTCTACAATAGATAGAATCCAGTGAAGTTTCGCTTGGTGGCAATAGGCGAGTTTCTGCATTTTGGAAATGCTTTAGGAAATCATTGTACTCCTCTTCAGCTTCATTCAGGTTTACAGATTCCAGGTAATTGAGCTTTTTCCATTCTTCAGTAATCTTCTCGTTGGATTGAAAAGCTGCTCCAGCTGTTTTCAATAAGACACTCTTTATGGTTCCGTAGTCGGAGTGACAAGTAATCATTTCTGTTTGTTTTTTTGATAAAGATAAATGGGTGTTCCCGCCAATAAGCTGATAAAGGACCAGAACAATACTTCTCCATTGGCGCCAATTCCCAACCAAATACAAAAGCCGGTTCCAATTAAAAAGAGAAGCATATTCTTGATGGTCGGTTCAAAACCTTTCTGTTTTTTCCAACTGAAAAAACCCAATACTAAAACTGCCGAAAAATAGAAGACCAAAGAAGTCAAGGTCGTAAGCTCTACCATAAAGGCGTAGATATTTTTCATGCCTTTGGTCACATTGAGTCCGAGCAGCAAAGTGATAAAAAGGCTTGAAACAATTATAGCTACACTTGGAGAATTTCCTTTGTTGATATAGGCCATAGGTTTTACTAATAGTCCATCTCTCGCCATGGATTGCGCGATTTGACCCTGTACCAAAATCCAGCAATTTAGTGCACCAAAGGTGGAGACACAGGCTCCAATTGCAACGAGCCAACCAGCATTTTCACCAAATATAATAATGGCAGCATCGCTTAGTGGGGCAGCACTTGTAGCAGCTACTTCAGGTGCTAAGACTCCAAATACAGACGTGGTACTCAAGATGTAAATCACAGTTACCAGGATTGCACCGAGCATCGTTCC
>CAZLUY010000632.1:0-3309 GCA_964562785.1 uncultured Limnohabitans sp.
TTAAAGAGCAATCATTTCCAAAACACATTGGTTCCTAAAGAGCTTTAAAAAGCTGAGCATTGTCAAGGTTTTCCTTAGCATTCTTATTTCCATAACTATATATTTACTATCCCTTCCAGGAAATAAATTATCAGCCTTTTATGTCCATTAAAGACAATTTAGAAAAAGTAAAATCATCCTTTTCTAATCCTGATTGCACTTTAGTAGCAGTAAGCAAAACCAAGCCTCTTGAAGATTTGAAAGAGGCCTACGAGTCTGGAATCAGAGATTTCGGGGAAAACAAGGTTCAGGAATTACAATGGAAGCAACCAGAAATGCCTGAAGATGTGAAATGGCACATGATAGGTCACTTGCAGCGAAACAAGGTGAAGTATATCGCTCCTTATGTTTATCTCATCCATGGAGTCGATAGCGTTCGCCTTTTGAATGAAATCAATAAACAAGGAGCCAAGATTGGAAGGAAAATCCCGGTTCTTTTACAAATGCACATTGCTGCTGAAGAAACTAAATTCGGATTCAGTGAAGAGGAAGTAGAGGCCTTTCTTCAAGAAGCCACTGAAGAGTCATATGCTTCAGTAGAAATCAAAGGACTTATGGGTATGGCTACGAATACCGATGACCAGGCTCAAGTAAGGAAGGAGTTCAAAGGATTGAAATCATTTTTCGATTCTTTGCAATCCAAAAAACATCCATTACTGTCTACCATGAACGAACTATCCATGGGAATGAGCGGGGATTATCAAATTGCTCAGGAGGAAGGAAGTACTATGGTAAGAATTGGATCATCCATCTTCGGAGCTAGAAATTACCCAACACAAAATTGAAAGAATGAAAGGAAGACAAGTAATTCAACTCGCAGCTTTTTTTGGAGCATTGTCAGTTGCCATCGGTGCCTTCGGTGCACATAGTTTGAAGGAAGTTCTAGAAGAATCCGGAAGAACCGACACCTTTCAAACAGCCGTTTCTTATCAGTTTTATCATTCGCTTGCACTATTAGCCATCGGGATCGTTTTTATCCAGAAACCTCATTGGAAGAAACTTAGATGGGCAGCCATTTTCATGATCATAGGAATAGTCATCTTTTCGGGATCTCTTTATGCATTATCCCTGACGGGCTATTCAAAACTGGGCTCTATCGCTCCATTCGGAGGACTATCGCTGATTTTGGGTTGGTGTACCATCATCTTCGCTGCCAAGAAACGGGTTCAATGAGAAAAGTCTTTCTCTCCTTTTTACTAGCTTTTATTACTCTATCCAGCTTTGCACAGCTAAGCCGAAATCAATATCAACGAATTGATGATGCCATAGGTGAAAAGAGTTTCTTTCATGGACATTTGACTGGCTTTGTACTGTATGACCTAGATAGTCAGCAAGTGCTCTTCGAAAAGAACAGCCAGATTAGATTTCTCCCTGCATCATCCACCAAATTATTTACCCTCTTTGCAAGTGCGGTAGTTCTAGGCGACAGTACACAAACCCTTCGATATACGAGCAGTGGTGACACTCTCAGAATTTGGGGAACTGGTGACCCCAGCTGGGACTATTTAGAATTCGAAAACCCAAACTTATCAGCCTTAATCGAGGCCCATGAGACCGTCATCTTCTCAGATCAAAATATGGATAGCCCTCCTTTTGGCTATGGCTGGCAATGGGATGACTACTATTATGATTATGCGGCAGAGCGAACCCCTCTACCATTGAAAGGCAATCTATTGGAAGTTCAGCGAATAAATGGCAGAGCGGTGGTTTCACCCTCAAGGTTTCAAAAGGATGTCAGCACGACCAGCAGAGACATTCGGGAGCTAGAAAGAAATTTCCATAGCAATACCTTTTACTACAATCCTGCTCGGTTTAGGGCAAGGGAAAAGTATATACCCCTTCTCACAAGTCCGGAGTTATTCGTCGAGTTGGCTAGTGATGAAACAGGAAGGAATTGGATTTACTCCAAAGATAGCCTTCCTGAAAACCACCAGATTTTAACCGGCGTCCCCCTATATCCTATCCTGCAGGAAATGATGTTGGAAAGTGACAACTTCTTAGCGGAGCAACTCATGTTGATGGTTTCGGATCAACTATTTCAAAGGCTGGATACGGAAAGGGCCATTGAGTTTATTCTGAAAACTTATCTGGATGATCTACCCGATGCTCCAAAATGGGTGGATGCCAGTGGTCTTAGCCGTCACAATCTATTCACTCCAAGATCGATGATTGCTGTTTTTGAAAAGCTTTATCGAATGATACCGGATGATGAACTATTTGGGCTTCTGCCGACCGGTGGTGTTTCCGGAACCTTGGAAACCAATTACCAGGCTAAGGACCCCTACATATTTGCGAAGACAGGCACAATGAGCAATAATCACAGCCTTGTAGGTCTAATAAAATGCAAATCCGGAAAGCTTTATTCCTTCGCGTTTATGAATTCCAATTACCCATACAAAGCCTCTGAAGTCAGGAGAGAAATGGAAAAAGTGCTGGTTCTAATCCGGGACATGCTTTAGTCAAAATACTTTGGAATTACCGATAGAATAAAAAAGGAAATACACGTTTTATCCGAGAGTGAAATGCTTTAATTTCATTGTCGTTTTCAGCCTTCTATTTCATGCAAAAAAGAACCTTTCTCAAATCCCTCGGACTAGTCGCAGGAGGATTAACTCTGAATTCTTTCGACACCAAAAAAAGGGAAACACCTGATGTAGTATTGCCTTCAGGGCTTTCCAAAGGAGATAAAGTTGGACTTATCAGCCCTTCTGCAGCAACGGCCGATAGAATGCAATTTACCTTCGCTAAGGAGGCTTTGGAGGCTCTTGGATTTGAAGTAGAGTTAGGCCAAAACGTCAAAAATCGCAGAGGCCACCTGGCAGGCACAGATGCTGAAAGAGCTTCGGATTTGAATTTGATGTTTGCTGACAGCTCAATCAAAGCTGTGATCTGTATCCGCGGAGGATCTGGTGCAGCAAGGATCTTACCTATGCTGGATTACCAAGTGATTGCCGATAACCCTAAGCCTTTACTGGGTTACTCTGATATCACGGCTTTGCACTGCGCTATCCAATCCCAAACGGGACTGATCTCATTTCATGGACCAAATGGCTCAGGAAGCTGGAATAGCTTCAATGTAGATCAGTTCGAACGAATGTTCTTCAATCAGGAAAAGATCACTTACAAAAACATTAACCCTAAAGGAGATGATCTTGTGGTCAAAACCAATAGAATTCAAACCATCAAGGGAGGCAAAGCGCAGGGTAAACTCCTCGGAGGAAACCTCACTGTCTTGACTGCTCTTTCTGGCACCCCTTATTATCCTGATTT
>CAZLUY010000633.1:0-1875 GCA_964562785.1 uncultured Limnohabitans sp.
CTGAGAAAATTCTCAGAAGGGCGAGAGCTTTAATTGGGCAAGGCCGCAAGATCTTAGATTTCGGCTCCGGCAAAGGACAATTCCTTTATATCGCCAAGAATTTGGGTTGGTCAGGTACAGGTATTGAGACCGCAGAAGAACGAGCGAATTTTGCGAGAAATAAATATGGTGTGCATGTGGTTTCTGAGTTGTATGAATCAGGAAGGATTGAAGGAGGCTCCTACGACTTAATCACTTTGAATCATGTGCTGGAGCATTTACCGAGGCCGATCCAATTATTAGATGAATTGCTGACACATAACCTTGCGGATAATGGTTCGGTCTATATTGAAGTCCCGAGAAGTAATTCCTGGCAGTCCAAGCTTGCAGGTAAGTCCTGGATGCATTGGGATTTGCCTAAACATCTGACCCATTGGTCTGAAGACAGCTTTGAAAATCAATTGTATACAATTGGATTGAAAAAAATTAAAGATCGAAGATTTTCTGTACATCTTGGCCTGATGGGTATGCTTCAGGCTCTTTTGTCTTTAGTAGGTTATAGAAAGAACCTGATACTAAACCTTAAGAGAAAAAAAGATCCATTATTGTACATGCTCATTCTTGTTTTTTCACCCTTGGCCTTAATTTTGGAAGGAACAGCATGCCTCTTCAATAGAGGAGGAATCCTAGGAGTTTATTTTTCCAAGAATGGCCAACAATAGAAATGTACTTTTTCTCCAAAGCTCGTCTGAGCTGTATGGATCGGCCAGAATAATTCTTCAGGTAATTCAGATTTATCAGAATCAGGGCTTAACTCCGGTAGTAATACTCACTGGTCCAGGCCCAATTACCGGTGAATTGGAAAGGATGGGTGTTTCCTACTACCTCAAAAATCTTGGAATACTTAGGCGAAAGTACATGACGCCTGTAGGTCTATGGAACCGAACTCAAAAGAATTTAGCCGCTTTGAAATTCATCAGTGAGCTTGATAGTAAATACAATTTTGAACTGGTTTATTCGAACACCTTGGCAGTAGTAGTTGGAGCATATTGGGCAAGTAAAAAATGGATTCCACACATCTGGCATATTCATGAAATTTTGCCAGGACCCGCAATTTTGGTTTCCTTTTTACGAAGACTTTTAGACAAAAGTACTCCTGCTCCAGTAGTAGTTTCAGAAGCAGTAAAGAATCATTGGAAGTCTAAACTTAAAGTAGCTCAGCCAAGAGTTATCCACAATGCAATTCCTTATAGAGAGTTCATAAAGGACGATTTTGAGGAAATTTCAGAAATAAATCCGAATGTGGATAACTTAGTAATTTCTATGATTGGAAGGATTAATCCAGGTAAGGGCCAATTGTTTTTTCTGGAGATTGCTAAGCAAATTCTGAAAAGTTATCCACATTGCAAATTTGTTATGGTTGGAGATCCATTTCCAGGCTATGAGGATATAGAAGATGTGATAAATAAGACCATTGAATCCGAAGAACTTCGAGGTAAGGTGGTTAATCTTGGATATAGAGAAGACGTTCCGACAATCATTCATCACACGGATATTTTTGTTCTGCCATCAGTGCTTCCAGATTCTTTCCCTACAGTAATTTTAGAAGCCATGGCTTCAGGTAAACCTGTTGTGGCGACCGATTCTGGAGGTGCTTCCGAAATGGTAAAGGAAGGAGAAACGGGATATATGATTCCTATTGGTGATGTGGATGCAGCTGTGGAGGCAATCTCAGAATTGATAGAAAATGAAGAGAAGCGGATTTCCTTCGGAGCCAATGGAAGAACGCGTGTGCTCGAAGAATACGGCGAGGAAAAATTCGAGGCGGAAACAATAGATCATCTATGGCGATACCTACCAAAAGGCTGAAAGTAGCCATAATGGGAGCCAAGGGTT
>CAZLUY010000634.1:0-3398 GCA_964562785.1 uncultured Limnohabitans sp.
AGATACTTGTCATAGAAAAAGGAAGGATTATTCAAAGAGGTACTCATTCAGAACTTATGCAAACTGAAGGCATGTATCAGAAGCTTTCCAGTATTCAGTCCGTTTAGTATATTCCATTGTTAATCAATTTGCTATGCAGAAAACCTCGAAATTCTTTCAGATAGTTCTTTTAATATTTTTTACCCTATTCTCGATCTTCTTTATCGCATTTGATACTCTGGGAAGCATATTCGGGATGAATGAAATCAACTCCGATAACATGGTCACGATTATGCTAGTCGGGTTCATGATCTTTTTGGTATCCTGGCTTTTTAGCTATCTCTCAATCAATAGCCTTTCAGACAAACTGAATAAAAAAGAAATTGAGATGAATAAGCTAAAAGCGAAGCTTTATGATCTTCAGGAAGAAAAGAAGACTTCAATAGCACCAGAGAAAAAGATTGAGGCCTCTGAACCAAAAAATGAATCAAAGGAGAGCTAAGGAATCACTTAATCATTAGTCAAAGTTTTTTATATTAAAGAAGCCTTTAGGTTTCTTTTTTTTTGAGTTATGGTTTCTAAAACTTTTGGTAGCGCCGTCTCCGGCGTGGATGCGAACCTGATCACGATAGAAGTGAATGTAGGTCAGGGAACCAAATTTTTCATGGTTGGTCTACCGGATAGTGCAGTCAAAGAAAGTCAGCAGCGTGTAGAAAGCGCGCTCAAATTCTTCAATTTTAGAATGCCGAGACAGAAAGTCGTGGTCAACCTTGCTCCGGCGGATGTCAAAAAGGAAGGATCATCTTATGACCTACCGATCGCAATGGCAATCCTTCAGGCGTCAGAACAAGTCTCCTTTCCGGACCTGGATAAATATGTCATCATGGGTGAGTTATCACTGGATGGAAAATTGAGGCCAATCAAGGGTGTTTTACCTATAGCAATTGAAGCTCGGGCAAAAGGATTTAAAGGGTTCATTCTTCCGAAGGCAAATGCTAAAGAAGCTTCTATAGTCAATAACCTTGACATCATTGGAGTGGAGACTCTTTCTGAAGCTTCTAAGTTTCTATCTGGTGAACTACAGATTGAGCCTTTGGTAACTGACACTAGAGATATATTTCATCACGCGAAAGAAATCCATGACATAGATTTCGCCGATGTTCAGGGACAAGAGAACATCAAACGTGCCATGGAAATTGCAGCGGCAGGAGGTCACAACGTGATCATGATTGGACCTCCTGGTGCCGGAAAAACTATGCTCGCTAAAAGACTTCCCTCTATTCTGCCGGCACTTTCCCTTCAGGAAGCTCTTGAATCAACCAAGATTCACTCGGTAGCTGGGAAATTGGGAAATGATAGTTCCCTTTTGGCTAGACGACCATTTAGATCTCCTCATCATACCATTAGTGATGTAGCACTCGTAGGTGGTGGAGGCAACCCACAGCCAGGTGAAATTTCCCTTGCGCATAATGGAGTACTTTTTCTGGATGAACTACCCGAGTTTAAGCGTACGGTTCTTGAAGTGATGAGACAACCCTTAGAAGAGAGAAAGGTGACCATATCACGAGCAAAAGTATCGGTGGATTACCCGGCCAATTTTATGCTGATTGCTAGTATGAACCCCTGCCCCTGTGGATATTATAATCATCCGGAAAAGGAATGCGTATGTGGGCCTGGTATAGTACAACGGTACTTAAATAAAGTATCTGGTCCACTTTTGGACAGAATTGACCTTCATGTAGAAGTTACCCCGGTGAAGTTTGATGAAATGACCTCCACTCGGAAAACTGAATCAAGTGAAGCGATTCGTGAGAGAGTAGAGAAAGGTCGGACTCGGCAAGCCAAACGGTTTAAAGACAATCCAGAGGTTTTCTGCAATGCAATGATGCCATCTCACCTGGTAAAACAGATCTGTGAAATAAATGATGGAGGGAAAGTTTTACTGAAAACTGCGATGGAAAGGTTAGGTTTATCTGCCAGGGCATATGATAGAATTCTGAAGGTAGCCCGAACCATTGCAGACTTATCAGACACCGATGAAATCAAGGTTGAGCATCTGGCTGAAGCTATTCAATACAGGAGTTTAGATCGGGAAGGCTGGGCTGGGTAGGCCTTTAAGGTTCATATACATCACCCTCCTTACAAAGAACAACTTCGTAATCAGGTTTTTCAATTTCCATGGCCTCATGGAAAATAGCTTCCAATCGTTCATCAGAGTTCAATGGGTCATGATGAAAAACCGCAAGCTTTTTAACTCTACAAATTCTACCAAAATTGATGGCGTCGTTGATGGAGGAATGTCCCCAGCCTAGTTTGGTACTATATTCTTCAGGGGTGTATTCTCCGTCATGGAACAACAGATCTGCATCCTTAGCTAAATCAAATCCACTGGTCCATTCTGGCATATTCGGGAAATCCACTGAAGATAAAGCTGGCTCATGATCCGGCATATATACAAAAGACTTGTCCCCATCCATCACACGAAACCCAAGTGTTGGGCCAGCGTGGCAGATATAATTTGACCTAAACCGTAAGGAACCAATGGAAAATTCGGAATCCCCGATTTCATGGATTTCTGGATGGTTCGGTAATTCATTTAATCTTACCGGAAAAAGTGGTGGAGAGAAATACCTTCTCAAACGCTGAAGTAAGGGTTCCACACTTGTCGCAGGACCCCAAAAATTCACTTTTACATTTGGGTTATATAGAGGCTGAAAAAAACCAAGCCCCATAGTATGGTCAATATGTAAATGAGTTAGGAGTATGTGGATTTCACGAACTTCTTGAGGAATGATCTTACCAAGGCGCTGGATTCCTGAACCTCCATCAAGAATAATACATAAATCATCCTTGATTATTTGCACACAAGATGTATTCCCGCCATAGACAATATTCTCAGGACCTGGTGACGGTAATGATCCTCTACATCCCCAAACTTTTACCTTCATCATGTAACCGAATTCCAGAATAATGCCATGGCTCCTAAAAACCGCTTCGGTCTTCCCTCAACTGGAATGGAAGTCACGTTGATCAAATGATCTTCACCTGAAAAGCTGCTGATGTAGAAGGCTCCATGTGCTGGTTTATGATCCATTAGGGTTTTGACCAAAGGAAGTTCCGAGGGATCCATAGGTCGACCTTCCGCATCTTTAGGTTTAAACATTTTTGACCATTCGTCCTGACTCATCGCCCCGGTCTCTCCAAAACGAACTCCAAGTATCATCTCGGCCTTTTCATTATAAAAAAGAAGGTTGCCTTGTGGGTCCACTAAAAACATGGCCTGACTTAGAGAATCTCCAAATTGTCGGGCTAATATCAACTCTATGGGCTGGGTTGCCATTCGCGAATTGGTTAAAAATTATTTCTGAGAAGATAGTAATTATTTAATTAATTCATAAACCAGGGGTGACAAAACGACT
>CAZLUY010000635.1:0-2806 GCA_964562785.1 uncultured Limnohabitans sp.
TGATTGTATTGGGAGGGAAAAACCTATCGTTGGGGACCACCTTGAATTGATAAAAATCTTAAGTATTTAAAATGGGGTTCATTCCTATATTTCTTACCATGGGAGGTGCTTGCCTCCTTTTTTTTCTGACTGTTCGAAATACGATGCAGAGAAAATGGAATAGGCATCATGAACTATTTCAAGAGCTCAAATCAGATAATAAGTTGCCTGCAAGTGTGATGAACAGCGGATCTATTGATGAATTGGTTAAGGCGATCAAAGGTTTGGATGAGCAAAATTCGACATCAAGATCAAAGGCAGTTCTTCGAGAGCTCAAGGTGAACCGAATGCAATTCAATCAACTAATCAAAAAAGCCCCGTACAATTGGGTAGCTAAAATTTCTGGCTTTCAAGCCATCAGCTGAGATTCAACATACTCAATAATTTCACTTTCCTGATTAGGGTTAAACCATACTATTTTTTCATTTTTTCTAAACCAGGTTAGCTGCCTTTTGGCGTATCGACGAGAGTTTCTTTTGAGCAGGCGTATGGCTTCCTCTCGATCGTATTCTCCCTCCATGAAGCCAAAAATCTCAGAGTAACCTACCGTTTGAAGAGCATTCAAATGTCTAAATGAAAATAACTTCTCAGCTTCCTCAAAAAGACCCGCCTCTATCATCAAATCCATTCGGCGGTTTATTCTTTCGTAAAGAACCTCACGATCCAATTCCAAACCTAATTCAATTGTTTTAAAGGGCCGGTTTACTGGCTTTCTATTTCGATAGCTGCTGAACTTTTTTCCAGTTCCTCGAAAAACTTCTATACCTCTCATTAGTCTCTGAGGATTCATTCGATCTACCAGGTCAAAGTACTCTGGGTCTACCTTCTTCAATTCATCTTGTAGAAAAGGCAGTCCCTTTTCTTCATAATCCCTAATTAATGAATCCCGCACCTCATTTCCTATCTCTGGAATTTCATCAAATCCTTTTACTATCGCATCTACGAAAAGCCCGGATCCACCTGTCATGACCACTATATCATGGTTCTGAAAAAGAGAGTCCAGAATTTTCAATGCATCTCCTTCAAACCTTCTTACATCATAGTCTTCATGGATGGAGAGGTTATCAATTAAATGATGGGGAACTTGCATTAACTCCTGACTATCAGGCTTGGCAGTTCCTAATTCCATTTCTTTATAGAACTGTCTACTATCGCAGGATACAATTTCCGTGTTGAATTTTTTCGCTAGATTTATAGCCATAGAGGTCTTGCCTACTGCCGTAGGGCCTACCAGCATTAGCAAATACTTTTCGCTAGATTGAGTTGTTACTTTTTCCATCAGAGACATGCAAAATAAGCACTCGCATAGAAAAAAAATATTGATCATAGAGAATGATCCTTTATACCAAAAGGTATTTCAAAATTTATTGGGGAAAGCCTATGGACTTATCATAGTAACCCATCTTGACGATGCTACAAAATCATTAATGAATGATCATCCAGATATGATGATAATGGATATACACATTGATGGTTTCGAAGGAAAATCATGCCTTGATTATCCTGATTTGTACATTCCGGTATTAGGGACAAGCTCATCCACAATGATGCCAGAGGAAGGGTTCAGGGAACTAGGATTTAGCGGTTTTATTAAGAAGCCCATGAATGCCAAAGAACTATTCGAGACCCTCAATCGAGCTTTTAACAATACACCTCAACAATTAACTAAGGCTTCCTATCTAAAAGTGATTGACCCAAGCATTGTGAAGGATCTGAAGAAGTACAATTCTCCAGATAAACTGAAAGAAATCTACCGACAGTTTATTTCTGAAGCCAACCATCAAAAAAATGAGCTTCAAACGGTTCTAGAGAAAGATGAACCACAAAAAACTGTTGATATTCTGCATGTTTTAAAAGGAAATTCAGGAACTTTGGGTATTAGTCGAATTCATAGCCTCAGCACCCGGGCCCTTGAATCAGCTAGGAAAGAAGATTTTCAGAAGGTCAAAGATTTGATCCCCGAAATTGACAAGGAAGTTCAGTTGCTGGACAACGACCTTTTGGATATGAATCTATTTTGAGATTTGTCTTATGAAGAAAATACTAGTCGGAGAAGATAGCTCCGTAATAATTAATTTGACCAAAAACGTTTTGGCATTCGAAAACTTCGAAATGAAGTCTGCAAAGAATGGTCAACAAGTTTTGAAGATGCTTGAAGCAGACGACTTTGATGCTATCCTTTTAGATATCTCCATGCCGGTAATGGATGGTATAGAGTGTACAAAACAAATCCGTTCACTATCCGATCCAAAAAAATCTTCCATTCCGATTATTGCCATATCCGGTAATCTAAAAAACTACACCAAAGAGGAATATGTCGCTTTGGGATTCAATGATTTTCTTCAAAAACCGTTAAATTATGATTTGCTTCTGGCGACGGTGAAAGAAACATTGAACGTGTAAATGACTGTAAAGTATACCAAACACTTTTTAGACAAATTAGAAAACCTCTTTGCGAACTCAGAATACATATTAAGGTACGAGAAAGGGAATTTCAAATCGGGTTATTGTATCCTTAATGACTCCAAAATAGTCATCATCAATAAATACTTTCCTCTCGATGGAAAAATCAATGCGCTCATTGATATTCTCTCAGAATTACAATTCAATCCTGCCGATTTCGAAAACAAATCAGACCAGGATTTTCTTGAGAAGCTAGGTCAAACTACACTCAAGTTTTGAAAGTAAGATTTTTAGGAACTGGCACCTCTCAAGGAGTTCCTGTCATTACGTGCGATTGCGAAGTTTGTACTTCTCTGGATTTCAG
>CAZLUY010000636.1:0-2951 GCA_964562785.1 uncultured Limnohabitans sp.
TGAACTGGTTAATTCTAATTTCAAAAAGGGGTACAAGTGGGGAAATAAGTGGCAAGGCCACTTATCTCCGTCCGATATAAGCCCTAGTAGTTATGGTCGTCTCCGATATCATCATTGATCAGCTTCTTTAGCTTAGCGCCAATGCTGCTGAAGATATCTTTGGAAATAATTTCTTTTCTGGCTGGTCTCTCCTCAGGTCCGGCATTCGCCACTCTTTTGCGGTAGCCTTCCTCCCGATCGTCCAAAGCTTTGAAACCTGCAAGCACAAGCCCTACGCTGGTCGCATACATTGGAGATTTCACATCCTCTACAACCGACTTACCCAAATGCTCATTTGGATGGCCGATTCTGGTATCAAGTCCCGTCATGTATTCGAATAGCTGACTGACGAACTGCAACTGAGACCCTCCACCCGTCAATACAATTCCTCCAGCGAGTTTCTTGTAATGACCGCTTTGCATGATTTCATTCTGTACGATCTCAATAATTTCCTCCATTCTGGCCTGGATAATTGAAGCCAGGTTACGGATGGAGATTTCTTTTGGTGGTCTATTTCTCAAGCCAGGAATCGAAACGATTTCATTCGGGTTCGCCTCTTCAGCGATAGCTTTTCCAAATCGAGTTTTCAAAAGCTCTGCCTGGTTTTGCATCACCATACATCCCTCCTTTATATCGGAAGTGATGATGTTACCACCCAATGGAATCACGGCTGTGTGACGAATGATATTTTCATAGAAAATTGCGATATCCGTAGTTCCACCTCCAATATCCACCAGACAAACGCCTGCTTCTTTCTCCTCATCAGAAAGCACAGATAGGGAACTAGCAAGGGGTTCCAAAATCAATTGCTCCGATGTGAGATTTGCTTTTCTCACACACTTATTGATATTGCTTATCGCACCCGTTTGGGCAGTGATAATATGGAAGTCTGCCTCAAGTCTGGCTCCAGCCATTCCTACAGGATCCTTGATACCGCCTTCATAATCCACGGTATAATCCTGCGGCATCACGTGGATGATACTGTTTCCTGGTGGTACCACGATGTTTTCCATGTCATCAGACAATCTTCTCACATCCTCCACTGTCACCTCTTCATCGTTTGGTGACCGCATGATACTTCCATGGACGATCTTGCTTTGAATATGCTGACCTGCGATACCAACGATTACCTCGGCGATATCCACATCAGCCATATTAGAAGCCTCCTCTACAGCTTTTTCTATGGCATGAACAGTCTTATCGATATTGGTAACAACCCCTCTTTTCACCCCATCCGATACTGCTCTGCCCATTCCGAGGACTTCCAGTTTTCCGAAAGTATTCTTCCGGCCGATGATTACACAGATTTTGGTAGTACCTATATCTAGGCCTACGATAAGTTTGTCGTTTTCCATTCCCTTGCTATTATTCACAAACAATTTGATCCTTAAATTTTACGCTTACGCGGTTATATGCATTCCAGCCCTTGCGAGGCAGTATTTCCTTATAAAAGACATCGATCTTCTCAAATTTCTCTTCCAGATCTGTTGC
The DNA here is from genome assembly GCA_964562785.1 of uncultured Limnohabitans sp. Lineage (GTDB taxonomy): Bacteria > Bacteroidota > Bacteroidia > Cytophagales > Cyclobacteriaceae > Algoriphagus. Next base: position 1,531 of record CAZLUY010000636.1, read on the forward strand.
CGCCCCCAACTCAATTACCTGTCTACCCACCTGCTGATAAAGGCGAATATCCGTCTTGGATTGAAGTTCAATCTCAGTGATCTGAGCCTTCCAGAATTCATCTTCATTGATAAATTCCAATAGATCCATTAGCTCTGGTATATCATTCATCAATCCACCTTGAGCGATCATTTTCTCAGCGTATTTCCCACTTACTATGATCACTCGACTTGTGTAGCTATTTGACGTAGGGATGATCAGTCCATCCTCAGTGATATAGGCATCAGCTGCCTTGGATCTTGCAATTCTTGCTACTGGTTTGTGCTGAGAAATTTCCAGTTGAAGAATTCCTTTTTGACCGATGAAAGCTTGTGCTTCTTTCACAAATGGATGTCCTAAAAGCCGCTCTTCGATCTGCTCCAAGGGTACTTGTTCCAAAGGAACTCCAGGTATTAATTCTGGAAAAGCCTGAGCTATAAGTCCTTCTATTTCCTTGTTTTCCACAAAATAGAGGCCACTTTCCCCTTGGACGTTCACCTCACGTCCCAGATAAATCTTATCCCAGGTTTGTTTTTCAACAAATCCGATGAAGCCCAGGAGTACCAAAGTGAGACCCAGAAACACGGCGATATTTTTCACTTTTGGCATTTTCATAGCTGCTTCATGGGTCTAGTACTGGTGAAATATTCTTTAATCGCTGGGACCAAACGATCTATATTTCCTGCTCCCATTGTGATCAAAACTTCAGGACTCATCTTCTCCAATTCATCGAGAAGATCATCCTTCTGTACCAAGGCTTTTGAATTAGCTTCAATTCCTTCCAAAAGCATGGAGGAAGTAATTCCGGCTATAGGTTCTTCTCTTGCCGGATAGATATCCAAAAGGAGTACCTCATCCGCTAAAGACAGACTTTCAGAAAATTCATCTGCAAAATCCCGAGTTCTTGAGAAAAGGTGTGGCTGGAAAACCGCCGTGATTTTCATCTCAGGATACATCGCTCGAACGGAGCTCAAAAGCGACTTAATTTCTTCAGGGTGATGAGCATAATCATCGATATAGACTTTGCCAGGCTGAATAGAATGGATTTCAAATCTTCGCTTCACCCCTCTGAAAGATTTCATACCTTCTCGTATGGCATCATCGCTGACCCCATGTGCTCTCACCGCAGAAATAGCTGCGAGTGAATTTTCTACATTATGATATCCGGGGATGTAAAGCTCTATCCCTTCAATACATTTATCTCCGTCGAAATAATCGTAGACAAAGGCATCTTTTCTGGCCCGGATATTTTCTGCAGTTATTCGATCAGACCTTAAGCCATACTCACGGACTTTAAGCTTCTTTCCTTTTATTTCGCCAAGCTTCTGCATGGCTACTTTTTGAATATAGAGATGTCCCTTCTTCCCAATCAACCCTATGAAATCTCTGAAGCCATCCAGGAT
>CAZLUY010000637.1:0-2766 GCA_964562785.1 uncultured Limnohabitans sp.
GCTATTCCGAATTCCTTAGATGCTTGCGTTAACTCCTCCTTAGCTCTCAGAATAGACCAGTTTGCAGTCAGATAACCGCCGTCCTTGGTTCCATCAGAGAAACCTAACATAATCGTCTGCTTATCCCCTCTTGACTTCAAATGATCTCTATATTCCTTGAAACTATAGAGGTATCTCATGATATCAGGAGCAGCAGCAAGGTCTTCTATGGTCTCAAAAAGTGGGACAATGTCAAGTTTTAAAGGTGAATTATTTCCAGTGAGAACTAGCCTGTTTAAATGGAATACTTCAAGAATATGGAGTGCAGATTGGCTATTAGAAATAATGTATCGGTGCAACACATCTTCCCCGTTCGAAGCTTGTACCTGATTAATACTTCCTATGGATCGAAGCATTTCTTGATGGAACTCATCCTTAAACTCCTCCACCTTTGGTAATTCCTTAATGGAGAATACCCTTTCGATCTGAGTCTTCTCATCTTCTGAAAACTCTATTTCCTTCAATTCAAAAACTTCAGACCACAATGAATCATGCTTTCGGCTATCCTGCCTCATGTCCATGTATGCAAAATGGAATCCGAAGATTTTCACCTTGAGTATAAACTCATCTAATACCTCGAGAAACAGTCCATTATGATGTTCTATCAAGGCTTTTCTTGCTAAGAACAGATCTTCCAGAAGTTGCTCCGGAGTGGTGTAGATGTTAGCATCCTCGAAAAGGGTACTGTAAATCCCTCGCTCTATACGAACCGCAATATCTGCCACATGCTGGAAGGTTAATCTTCTCCTTACCCTCCTCATGTCTCTGTAATAGCACCGAAGAATCCATTTTTTCAATCGATCAGCCACTTGAACAGTAGTCTCATGGGTCACAAATGGATTACCATCTCTGTCAGCTCCGGGCCAGAAACCAATTTTCAAAAGACCTGGATTTTCCCATTCATGAAGAGGTTGATCCAATTCTTTAAGCAAACGAGTCATCACTGTAGAGATACTCTGGTAAAAGACATTTTCTAAGTACCAGATCAAACTTACAGCCTCCATAAATGGAGAAGGCTTGGTTCGATTGATAAATGGAGTTTTCCCTAATTGCTGAAGGAACAAATCAATATCGCCCAGGTCGTCAGCTCTTATAGCTTGCTCCAAATCGGTAATAATACTGAGCACATTTCCCGGGTAAAATTGTGTCGGGTGTGCAGTCAAAGTAAGACGTACAGAAAACGTTTTCAGCTTCTCAATTAAAGCTTCTCGCTTCTTGTCCTTATCCGCCCGAAAGATCAAGGCTTTGATACTTCCTTTACCATTAAGGTTATTGATTTTTTCATAGGCCGCATCTTCAATTGAATCAAATAAAACAACTTGTCTTTCTACATACTGAATCATTTGAAAAAGAAGTTGCTCCCTGTCAGCCTTAGACCGGTTAGGCATCAATTCTTCGAAAAATCCTTCAATAATCTCTCTCGGAGTTTGCCCTTTTTCATAACCGTCCTGGCAAGTGGTTCCTAGAATTGGTAGCAGTGTACCAGTTCGGTAAATGTCATCAAAAGGAAGATCCAGAAACAAGCTATTGTAAATGGTAAACCTTTTGGCGACTTCAGTATCATAAGTCTTAATCATCGCATAAAAATCTAGCTGTTTAAATTAAGCATTTTTCCCCTTTCAAACCCTTTTATTAAGAATTTGACAACAAACTTTGGGATTAAATCACCATTTCATAAAGAATTTAAAATTTGCTTCTTTCCTTTGGCATATGAGATCATTCCTTTACACCTTTCTGATTCTACTATTATGCTTGAGTTTTTCCTGCAGTAATCCGCAACAAACCATGCCAGAACAAGAACCCATTACCTATAGCTTCCTTGTTGGATCCTATCCAGAAAATCCTGACCAAGGAATCTATTTATTGGAGTTTAGCCCAGAAACCTTCGGCTTACGATCAAAACTTATTAAAGACTCTATTCAGGGACCCTCTTTCGTAATGGCTGATAAGAAAGCCGAAAAAGTATTTGCTGTTGAGGAAGTTGCCTCCGAGGAAGGCGGAAAGATCAATCTCCTTCAGTGGAATTCTGAGGGTAAACTGGAAATTCTGGATACCAAAAGGACAGTCGGAGATTACCCTTGCTATTTGGCACTTGCTCCTGATCAAAACTATATAACAGTCGGTAATTATTCTGGGGGAAAAGTGAGCCTTTTTAAAGTGAATGATGACAATCTAGAATTTATTCAGGATGTGACTCAGGCTGGCAGCAGCGTAAACAAAGACCGTCAGGAAAGCTCGCATGTACATAGCACAGTATTCAACCCAGATGGGAGTTCTCTTTTAGTAGCTGACTTAGGAACGGATGAAGTTTATGCCTATTCCTTTTACTCTTCTAAGGATCAACCTCTATCACTTTTGCATGTAAATCAAATGGAGCCAGGGGATGGCCCCAGACATATTGAATTCTCTCCCGATGGTAAAGAAGTTGCTGTTATTCAAGAGCTAACAGGGGTTCTCACCACCTTCTCTCTAAATGAAGGTAAACTAAAATTAAAGCAGCGCTTGTCCATTTTGGATGAAGGTTTTGATGGTAGCATAGGTTCAGCTGAGGTTCATTACTCAGCAGACGGAAGAAATTTATATGCTTCAAACCGAGGAGATGCAAACAGTATTACTGTTTTCAAGAGAGCTGAAGATGATACTTTCGAAAAGGGGCAATACATAGGCTCAGGAGGAATTATGCCACGTAACTTCAATCTCACGAAAGACGGAAAATTCTTATTAGCT
>CAZLUY010000638.1:0-1738 GCA_964562785.1 uncultured Limnohabitans sp.
TTTTTATCACTTAGAGGGCTTAAGCCATTTCTTCTTCAGCATATTCCTCTACAGGTATACAGCTACACATGAGATTTCTATCACCATAAGCAGAATCAATTCTTCGTACAGTCGGCCAGAACTTGTTCTCTTTCACATGAGCGATCGGATACACCGCTTTCTCTCTGCTGTAAGGGAAATCCCATTCATCCACCAACACCATATTAGCTGTGTGTGGAGCGTTCTTCATGACGTTATTCTCCTTATCTGCTTTTCCATCCTGAATCTCCTGGATCTCTTCGCGGATACTAATTAAGGCATCACAGAATCTATCTAGCTCAGCAACAGTCTCAGACTCAGTTGGCTCGATCATCAATGTACCAGCAACCGGGAAAGATACAGTTGGGGCATGGAATCCATAATCTATCAATCGCTTAGCAATATCCTCCACTTCTACTCCCACTTCTTTGAAACCTCTGCAGTCAACGATCATCTCATGAGCAGCTCTGCCCTTAGAACCGGTATATAGAATTGGATAATGTCCATCCAATCTCTCCTTAATATAATTGGCATTAAGAATGGCCAACTTGGTAGCATTGGTCAAACCTTCTCCTCCCATCATGGCGATGTACGCATAGGACATTGGAAGAATACTAGCACTACCATAAGGTGCTGCAGAAATTGAAGAAACTGCCTTATCACCACCTGTCTTAATAATTGGATTACCTGGTAAGAAAGGTGCCAAATGACTAGCTACACAAATAGGCCCCATTCCAGGTCCTCCTCCCCCGTGAGGGATACAGAAGGTTTTGTGCAAATTCAAGTGACAAACGTCTGCCCCAATTCTTCCTGGGCTAGTAAGTCCTACCTGAGCATTCATGTTTGCTCCATCCATATAAACCTGTCCGCCATACTGATGAATAGTTGCACAAATTTCTTGTATAGCCTCTTCAAATACTCCATGGGTAGATGGATAAGTCACCATCAAGGCCGCTAAATCATCTGCATGAGCTGAAGCCTTTTCTTTCAAGTCATCAAGATCAATATTTCCTTTTTCGTCACATTTCACCAAAACAACCTTCATTCCAGCCATAACCGCTGAAGCAGGATTAGTTCCATGAGCCGAGGTAGGTATCAATGCAATATTTCTATGTCCCTCTCCTCTGTCAATATGATATTGACGGATGACCATCAAACCAGAGAATTCACCTTGAGCTCCTGAGTTTGGCTGCAAAGATGTAGCAGCAAACCCTGTGATTTCATTTAACCAGTGCTCAAGATTTTCGAACAACTCTACATAACCCTGAGTCTGATCCACTGGTGCAAATGGGTGCATTTGTCCAAACTCTGGCCAAGTGACTGGAATCATCTCAGCAGTTGCATTCAATTTCATGGTACATGAACCAAGAGAAATCATGGAATGCACCAAAGACAAGTCTTTATTCTCCAATCTCTTGATATATCTCAACATCTCATGCTCCGAGTGATACTCGTTGAACACGGGATGAGTGAGGTATTCAGACTTTCTGATCAATGCTTCTGGAAGTTCAACGGATAGGTCGGATGCATAAGCATTCAAACCTACAGTCTCCTTGCCAAGCGCAGTGGCAAAAACATCAACCACTGCCTGAGCATCTTCTAACTGCTTAGCTTCATCAAAGGCGATGTAAATCACACCTTCTTCATATCTGAAATTGATTTCAGCCTTAACAGCTACTTCTTGAACCTTGGCAACAGTCTCAGTACTTGCCTCCACTCG
>CAZLUY010000639.1:0-5386 GCA_964562785.1 uncultured Limnohabitans sp.
GAAGAGGCCCCAAGATTGGAGGAATGGTTAGGCCGAAATTATCAGGGGAAAATGGGCTATTTGGCCAATCATTTTGATAAAAGGCTTGACCCTACCAAGCTCGTGGATGGGGCTAAAACAGTTATTTCTCTTGCCTATTCATACTTTCCAAAAGAGACCTTACCAGAAGGGTCAGAAGACATAAAGCTGGCCAAATACGCATATGGGGAGGATTATCATTTTGTGATTAAGGATCTTCTGAAGACCTTTTTAAAAGACCTTCAAGAAAGTATAGGCGACTTTGGTGGGCGTGTTTTTGTGGATTCAGCTCCGGTCATGGAACGTCAATGGGCTCAAAAATCTGGAATGGGTTGGGTTGGAAAGAATAGTCTTCTTCTTTCCAGAGAACAAGGGAGCTTTTTCTTTCTGGCTGAAATGATCATTGACCTGGAAGTAACGCCAGACGCACCTTTTGTCGGCGATTATTGTGGTACTTGCACCAGGTGTATTGACGCCTGCCCTACTGATGCGATTGTTCAACCTGAGGTGGTTGATGCCTCTAAATGCATTTCTTATTTGACCATTGAACTTAAAGATGAGATACCCAATGAGTTTACCGGGAAAATGGAAAACTGGGCGTTTGGCTGCGATATCTGTCAGGATGTTTGTCCATGGAATCGTTTTTCAAAAACTCACCAACAGACAAAGTTTTCACCACCGGAAGAGCTAAAAACCTTTACAAAAACGGATTGGGAAGAGATGACCGAAGAGACTTTTGCAAGAGTATTTAAGAAGTCACCAGTAAAGAGAACCAAGTATTCAGGCTTAAAAAGAAATATTAACTTCCTTCGAAATGTCAGCCGATAATAAGCGAAGATCAATCACTAAAGATCTAATTCCTAATATCAATATTTTCAAAAAGAGGAAAGCAGCCAAAATGGGGCTTCCTCCGGGTGCCCTTGTCTTCACGGGAGATCAAAAACTTTCTGAGCTAAGGATAGAGGTGACACGATATGACGAGGGCTTCTTTGAAGATGTGGTTGTTCAGCTTGAGGACCTTCCTGAGATTTTATCGGATTCAAAGAAAGTTCTGTGGGTGGATATTACTGGACTTCATGATATTAAGGCCATTGAGCAGATAGGGGAGATTTTTGGGATCCATAGATTAACTCTGGAGGATATACTTGATGTAGATCAACGGCCAAAGATGGAAGTGGTGGAGGACTACATGCACCTTTCATTGAAAATGATCCAGAAGAAAGCTTCTGGTCAAAACCAAGAGGTGGAGCAGGTGAGCTTCATCCTTAAAAACAACATCATACTTACTTTCCAAGAAAGAGAAGGTGACGTGTTTTCTTATGTCCGCAACAGGCTATCCAAGTCAACAGGGAATATTCGGAAAAGAGGAGCGGATTACCTGCTTTATGCTCTTTTTGATTCCATAATTGATAGTTATTTCATTGTTCTGGAAGAAATAGGCCGCCAATTGGAAGACCTTGAGGACGCTGCGATTAACAAACCCGGCGATGAGACCCTAAATGCTATTTACCTCCAAAGAAAACAGCTTATGGCTATGAGGAGGGCTGTTTATCCTTTACGAGAAGTGAGTGGCATTTTTCTGCGATATAGTGGCCCACATGTTTCAGAAAATATCCAGCCCTTTGTTCATGATTTACATGACAATCTCAGTCAAGTAATAGAAATGCTGGATGGTTTTCGGGATTTATCGGGGAGCGTTTTAGACCTATGCATGAATGTGATTTCTAACAAAATGAATAACATCATGAAGGTGCTTACGGTGATCTCTACCATTTTTATTCCACTTAGCTTTGTGGCAGGAGTTTATGGAATGAACTTCGATAACATGCCGGAGCTACATGTGAAACAAGGCTACTTTTACGTCCTCGGTGGGATGGGCATCAGTGTGCTTCTAATGCTTGGATACTTCCGATGGAAAAAATGGTTTTAAAAAGCCTTTAGACTGATATCCATGCTTTTCACTGAATGAGTGAGTGCCCCCATGGAAATATAATCTACTCCACATTCAGCCACATCCACCAATGTTTCTTCCGTAATTCCGCCTGAGGCTTCTGTCTTAGCTCGACCAGCAATAATATCAACAGCTTCACGCATAGTGGCATAATCCATATTATCCAGCATGATGCAATCAACGGCTGCTAATTCGGCGGCTTGTTTGACCTCGTCAAGGTTTCTTGTTTCTACCTCAATTTTCAAATCGAGATTTTTTTGGTCCAAAAATGAAACGGTACTTTTGACGGCTTTTTCAATTCCTCCTGCAAAGTCGACATGATTGTCTTTCAGCATCACCATGTCGTAAAGCGCATAACGATGGTTGAGCCCCCCTCCTATTGACACCGCCCATTTCTCCATTAAGCGAAAGTTTGGAGTGGTTTTTCTAGTGTCCATTAGGCGTGCAGAAGTATGAAGAATCTTATTGGTCAACCTATTAGTCAAAGTTGCGATCCCACTCATGCGCTGCATGCAGTTCAAGACTAATCGTTCGGCAGAAAGAATTGATGCTGCTTCACCATATACCCTGAGACCTATATCTCCGTATTTCACTGGAGACCCATCTTCAATTAGAAGTTCAACCTTAAGGCTAGTGTCCATCTTCTTAAAAACCCGCTCCGCCATTTCAATTCCGGCAATTATCCCATCACCTTTAATTAAAAGTTGAGCTTTTCCTTGAGTTCCCTTGGGAATTGAACCGAGTGAAGAGAAATCTCCGGGACCAATATCCTCCTTGAAAGCCTCTTCGATGAAGTGGTTAAGGGATTCGTTGGTGATGTATTTGGGTCTCATTTGGCAAAAATAGCCAAACAAATGAGGATTTAGGAGATAATGAGAAGGATTTAACCCTCAACAAACTCTAAACTATAGAGTCGAAGGATTTCGTTTTTTTCGCTCACCTTAAGGAAGACTTTGAAATCTCTACCAGGGCTTTGATAATCACCCACATATGAGCTTAAAGTCGAATTTCCTCCACGAACATAAACCACGGCAAAGCTAGTGGGAGGATTTCGTCTGAAGAATTCTTTGAGTACCTGCTCTGCTTGATTTCGGCTATAACTACCTTGTTGACCATTCAAATTAAGCTGAATGCTAGAGTCAAAAAATTGGGCTAGATCACTACTGGATCCCCGATCAAGTGCCTCGATGATTGGCTCGATAGATTTCACCTCTGAGGTGCCTGGATTTCCCAGAGCAAAGAAGGCCGCTATAATCAGCTTGAGAATGAGCATGGCTTCCCATATGGCAAATACTAAGCCAACCCGATTTACGACCTGAATTTTGTGTTTCGTGTCACTAGAAACTTGCTTTTACTTAATCTAGCATTGGAATGAAAAGTAATATATTTGCGCTATGGAAAAGAAAGTACTCTTGATGATTTTAGATGGCTGGGGCCTGGGGAAAAACCCGGAGATTTCGGCTATTGCCAAGGCAAATACACCATTTGTAGATAGTTTATATGATGATTATCCACATGCGAAACTGGACGCTTCAGGTTTAGCGGTTGGCTTACCTGATGGGCAGATGGGTAACTCCGAAGTGGGTCATATGAATATCGGAGCTGGGCGTGTTGTGTACCAGGATTTGGTGAAAATCAATCAGGCAGTAGAAAAAGGGGAGTTAAATGATCATCCGGTTTTGGCTGAGGCTTTTGCTCAGGCTAAAAAGCAAGGTAAAAAGGCACACTTCATGGGACTTGTTTCTGATGGAGGAGTGCATGCCCACATCAAGCACTTAAAAGGACTCTGTGATGCGGCTAAGCACCATGGGCTAAATGATGTTTTCATTCATGCTTTCACTGACGGAAGAGACACAGATCCTAAAGGTGGAGTAGATTATCTAGCCGACCTTCAGGATCACCTAAAAAATTCAGCTGGTCAGATTGCTAGTGTTACCGGGCGATACTATGCCATGGATCGTGATAATCGTTGGGAGCGGGTGAAGCTTGCATATGATGCTATGGTGAAAGGAGAAGGAGAGCGCTCTCATGATATTTTAGCAAGTGTAAAGAAGTCATACGACAATGACGTGACCGATGAATTCATCCGTCCTATAATTCATGCAGGATCCAACGGAGAACCAATTGCTACGATTGAGGAAGGCGATCTGGTTATTTGCTTCAATTTCAGAACTGATCGAGGTCGTGAAATAACACAGGTTTTGACCCAGAAAGATTTTCCGGATTTTGGGATGGCAAAGCTCAGTCTTGAGTACATCACATTCACGAATTATGACGACAGCTTTGAAGGAGTAAAAGTTCTTTTTGAAAAGGATAACCTAAGAAATACGCTTGGGGAGGTGCTTGAAGGAGCTGATAAAAAGCAGATAAGAATTGCTGAGACAGAGAAATATCCTCACGTGACCTTCTTCTTTTCCGGAGGTAGAGAAACAGAATTTAATGGTGAGAGTCGTATCCTTTGCCCATCTCCAAAGGTGGCGACATATGACCTTCAACCTGAAATGAGTGCTTTTGAAATCGCCAATAAAATCAACAATGAGTTAAATAAGGGAGAGGTTGATTTTGTGTGTTTAAACTTTGCCAATGCAGACATGGTAGGCCATACCGGAGTCTTTGAGGCGGCAATGAAAGCTTGTGAGGCGGTAGATGAATGCGCATCAAGTGTAATCAAAACTGCTTTGGATAATGACTATACAACTATCGTGATTGCTGACCATGGGAATAGTGACATAATGGTTAACCCGGATGGTTCACCAAATACAGCTCACACAACCAACTTGGTTCCTTTTATCATGGTGGACAAGAATGATAGACTTGAAGTAAATGATGGTAAGCTTGGAGATCTTGCCCCTACTATTCTTACCATGATGGGTGTGGATATTCCTGAGGAAATGTCTGGTGATGTTTTGATCAAATGATGATGAGAAGATTATTGTTATTTGTTTCTCTAGTGGGCTGTTTAACTGCTTGCGGAGAAGGTTCAGGAGAGAGGGAAATGGAAGTTCTTCCATATTTTGATCTCAAAGGATTTATAGAAAAGGAAATAGCTGAGTTGCCTGACTCCATCTTTGTAAGCAAAGGGGCAAGAATCAACTGGAAGGAGGATATTAAGACCACTAAGCTTTCAAAGGAGCAAATCGCAGAAGAGTTGGAGGTGTTTGTCAAGGCGGACATCAATAAACCATCTCTTGCAACAGCGTACGATACCGAAGTAGTGAAAAGGTTTTTGATCCATGAATTGAAACCTGATGAAAAGGGAGAGCTAAAGAAAATGACCGTTACCTACGGGAATGATGAAGTAACGGCGGTAGAGTTGATGATTAAGAAGGAAAGTACCTTCTACAATTCAACCACGATTGCAAAGCTCTACATGGCTGCGAATACATTCAATATTGATCATTACTCCATAGAAACCAC
>CAZLUY010000640.1:0-1707 GCA_964562785.1 uncultured Limnohabitans sp.
TTTACCTCCAGGGCCTCCTTGTCCCATTTGGCTACTTTTGAAGCTGCATCATAGGTAGACTTCAGGAATTCTAAAAGCATCTTATTACCGTCGGGAGCTTTCTGCACAGCTTCATATGGAAGCATGAACTCTCCTAGGTCCTTATTCCAATAAGCCTCTTTGGGCTTGACTTGCTTTTTGCTAAATGCTTCAACATTAGGGTAGATGTAAGCATAAAAGGAAGGGACCGGAAAATCTGAATTACCCGGCCAGAATCCTACGCTAAATAATTCATGTGAATATGCCTCTTGCATCACATTCAATGGCATATTTGGCATACGTCCTTCAAACTTCGGAGCTTTCCTTCCAGAAAATCTGGTGTAGGCCAAATCAAATGAGCCCCAGAAGAAATGAACAGGGCTACATTTTCCAGCAAAGCCTTCACCGAATTCTAGATAGGTTCTTTTAATGCAAATCAGGGCTTTCCAAAGGTTACGAGCTGAAGCAGGGTGATAGGGGAGCCTAGCCGTGTTTTTGATAAATGGGATAGCCTCTGGAAGCTCGTTTGGACTTCCATGGATTTTCACTTCAATTCCCAGGTATTCAAGTTTTTCCATCAGTTGCTCATAGAAACTTGCCACGGTTTGGCCACCCAGAGCAAATTTATCTTGCCTTCCTGAGGATGTCTTAATTTTCAATTCGTGTCGATTGAAGTCGAATCGAATTTCAAAAATCCCTCCTGGATAAGGGGTAGGACCTGTAGTGAGACCTTCAGAATTGATATATAGAGTGACATGCCAGGAATGATTCTTTTTTGGAGATAGCTTTAAGCGCACTTTCCCAACTATCTGAGTCCATTGATGAAGGAGTTGAAAAGTCGACTCACTCTCCTCAAAATTTATTTCTGGCCAAGTCATATTGCCTCGATTAAAAATGGAAATTGATTCAATTTATAAGAATTACCTAGAGGATAAAATTCCAATCTGTTATAAAAGTTTTTCCATGAGAATTTCCATTCCTCTCACAGCCTTCTCTTGAATGAAAATTACATTTGCTGGCAATTGGCCTCCAATTGGCTGAGGGTCAATTAAATAAATGCTTGCATTGGATGGGGCATAATGAAGTAAACTCGCCGCTGGATATACTTGTAGCGATGTGCCGATCACCAAAAATATATCAGCTTTTTGGCTTATCTCAATTGCTGGTTCCATCATAGGAACAGCTTCTCCGAACCACACGACATTTGGTCTCAACTGAGAGCATAATTCACAAAGATCTCCAATATATATATCCTTGTTAGTCAGATCATAAACTAGCCTTGAGTCAAGTGAACTCTGGGCTTTGAATAGCTCCCCGTGAAGGTGTAGGACCTTTGATGATCCCGCCTTTTCATGAAGGTTGTCGACATTTTGTGTAATGACATCTACATCAAAGTGTTCCTCTAATTTGGCAAGACTTAAATGAGCATGATTAGGTAAACAGGTTCGTGCCTGAATTCTTCTTTGATTATAGAAGTCCAGAACCAATTCTGGATCAGAAGACCAGCCTTCCGGTGAGGCAACTTCCATGACATCATGGCCTTCCCAAAGTCCTCCACTATCACGAAAAGTTTTAATTCCGCTTTCAGCTGAAATCCCTGCACCAGAAAGTACCACCAGTCTATTTTTCATAGGAATCTACATTAAATCATCTCCAGGGAATATCTGCAGGTAGATAATCCAAAGGCAT
>CAZLUY010000641.1:0-12627 GCA_964562785.1 uncultured Limnohabitans sp.
AAGAGGTTTTGAATGGTCTCTAGGTCCAAGCCTGGAACTGATTGGAGTTCATACAAGCTGAGGAAGTATCCATATTCATTTCGATAATCCAGAAGTGATTGAATTTGCCGAGGGTTTAGAAGGTAAGTGGCTTGTAGTGACTCGAAATCAGCCGTGTTAATGTTAATCGGGTTTTGATATAGTTGAAATAGAACCTCATAAATCGATTCATAGTCGATGTCTATGTCCTGAATGGGAAACAGTCGCTCAATAAAACTCTCAATTTCAATTTCTTGCTTCGGAGCTTCTTGAGCCTTTAGGTTCTCACCAACTAGGAGGGAGAGAAGTATAAGTATGAAAAGCCTTATTCTTCCCATGCCCAACTCAGACTTAAATGATGGGTACTGCCGAGTGCTGTGTTCTGACCAAAGGCATAATCTCCAGACACCCTACCATGTTTGAGCTGAAGTCCGAAGAAAAGGTTGGCAGGATTAGATACCATGCCAGTTCTTAGCGTGATCCATTTTTTAAGTGAATATTCTAACGCTCCTTTGAGTCTGGCAGAGTTATCTAAATCCTTTTGTAGCTCTAAAAATAGGTTCAGTTGGGAAGTAGGAACATAGTTGATGCCCATATCTACCTGAGTAGGCAGTCGCTGATCAGAATCAGCACTGACTTTTCCTCGATTCACATTAGAGATATGCGTGGCTAAAAATAGTTTTGGGCCTAATTCGGCAACACCACCAAAACTTAATTGTAGTGAGTTTCCTGTTCCGAATCCTTCAATTTGAGTCTGAAACCAATCAGCCTTTATTCCGAAGGAGACTATGCCTATCTGGTTCGAAAAGCCGAGTCCTAGTATTTGCTGATTGAACAGTCTTCCCCCAAAACGACTTAGACCCAGACCAAGACTACCCCAGTTATTTTTAATGTTAGCAGCGAGGGATACGGTTTGAAGTTCTTTCAAACCATATCTAGAGTCATAGCCTGCGGATACTCCTGAATGATCAGCTCGGTCCAGAGCGCCAATGTTGTTAAAGAGTGCCCAAGAATCGTAGAGGTTTAAACGTACTCCTCCAAGTCCATGGCTTCTGGCACCATGTGATTGAGTGGAGAGGTGGCTTTGGGAGTAGGTACAAAAAATCACCCCAAACGTGAAAAAGATGAAAGCCAAACACTTCATCCTATAGTATTAAAAAGAAGTAGAATTTAGTTAAAAATCCTGAGCTTTGAAAGAATGGGTGGAGTAAGATTGAGCTTAGAAGGGAGCTCTAAAATTGAAGAAGAAGTTGCTTTCTCCTTTGTTGTTGAGCGAATACTCAAATCGCATCACCAGATCATAAATGCCGACGAAGTCTATTCCTGTGCCATACCCAAACAAGTATTGATTGGTGAGTCTTGCATTTTCAGGGATGTTATTTCTATCCTTCACATAGCCATGATCAAAATTGGCACTCCAGTAAAGCTTGATAGGTAGGGTCGAGAACTGATCAAGTGGAATTAACCCACTGATATCTATATCCAGGTCAAGAAACTTCCATCGGAAGCTGTTTTTATGTGTATAGAGTTGCTGTCCCTCAATTACATTCAATTCATATCCACGGATGAAATATGGTGCATATCCAATGCCTCTTACAAGGGTATAAGGCTGGGATTGACTCAGGAACCAGTTGGCAGTCAGACCAGTATTGAAGTGAAACTGATTGTTGATTTTAAAGTATTTGTTGGCCGTGATGCTTACCTCTACCTCATCTAATTCATCCACGAAGAAAATACCGTATTTGGTCGCAGAGAAACTTAGTAACTCTCCATCTGTAGGGTAGGCTACATTATCCCTTCGGTCATGTCTGAAGGTATAAGTTGCGAATAAGTACCTCAGCTTAGTATCACCAGATTGGAAGTAATCTGGGTTTTCTACCAAAACATCAGGGTTGATAGTAGTATTGTTATAACCTAGTGAGAAGAAATGGAAGTTATAAAAACTTCTTCGATAGGTATATTGAGCAGTAGCCAAGAAGTTTTCACGCAGGATTTCTTCTTTTTCATTGGTAAAGAACACCTGACGGTTAAAGGCTGACCGAATAGGAATAGTTTTTTGCTCAGCAAAGTTTAACCTGAAGGCCAGGCCATGCTTTTGGTTTTTATCGATGTAAGGAATGCTATACCTAAAATCCAAAGCCCTGGTGAATCCAAGCTGGCCAGCAAATCTTAATTTTTCATTCCTTCCTCCAACATTACTATGGCTTAGTCGGAGCCCATAGTTTACCCTAGAGAAGTCCCTTCCCTGATTTGTCCACCATTCTGCGAAGTTTCGATCTGCCAGCTTAAAAATGACTGATGGAAGTATGTACCACCGTTCTTTGACCGAAATAAGGATCTCAAGCTCATCATAAGCTGTGAAAAGTGGGGTGATTTCTACCTGAGTAAAAAGCCTTAGGTTATAAATCTTTTTTTGGTCAGCTATTAATATTTCCAGGAAAGTGTCCCAGTCATAATCATAATTGGTCGTGAAATCCAGCTCTCTCAGAATGATGTTTTTCTTAGTTTTTTCATTACCGATGACATAGATATTGTTCACTCTAACCCTTTCAGGAGGATTCTCTGGGGTTACAATATTCGGCATAGGGTCATCCTGAGCCTGAAGTTCTCCAACTTGGATAAGTTGAAATATCAGTACCAGCAGAAGGAAAGGAACAATATTTAGGAACTTTGCCGTCAAGCGTGGAATTCTTTATTCTTTTTTCTGTTATTACGAAAGAACAACCCTGAACTATGTCAATCAAGGTTATACTTAGAAAGGTGGCGATTTTTCCCGTTTTGGTTTATCAGTATGCAATTTCTCCGCTTTTTCCTGCCAGTTGTAGATTTACCCCGACTTGTAGTCAGTACATGAAAGAGGCGATCATGAAACATGGAGTTTTGAAGGGTGGTGCTTTAGGAATCCGTAGGATTTCCAGATGTCATCCTTGGGGAGGCCATGGGCACGATCCTGTACCCTAACTCTCTATAGGCTTCAATCCATTTTTGAGAGCTCTAAATACAAGGTAAATCCCTATCAATACTAAAGGTACGCTTAGAATCTGTCCCATGTTGAATTGAAGCGAGTCTTCAAAATCTACCTGATTCTCTTTAAAGAACTCCCAGATAAACCTCATTCCAAATACAGTAATCAGGAATAAACCTAATAGTATGCCTTCCGGAAGGCGCTTTTTATACTTGTTCCAAATTCCGTAAAGAATAAGGAAAATCACTAGGTAGGACAGGGATTCATAAATCTGAGTAGGATGCTTGGTTCGGCCAAATGTCTTAACCGTGACCAGATAATGGTCACCTTTATCTTGAATTTCCATGTCTAGCGGAGTTTCAGCTGGTTCAGCCAGATATTCCTTACTAGAGTTGAATTGTGTTAAAGCGTATTTGATGTCCTTTCTCAAGGTCTGCTCAAGATTCTCAAGTGAATAAGAGCCCTTATTAATCTTCAAATCAATATTCAAAGGGACAATACCATTACCTACAAGTTCATCTTGTCGATCTGCTGGTTTATATGGATCTATAGATTCTATTGGAGCTTTGAGAGTAGAAAGAAGCTCCTCTGTATGCCAGGCATATACAATACCTGAATCGCTTCCCATGTCTTTGCCCCCGATTTCAGAATTCATCAGATTTCCGAATCGAATCAATGCTCCGGTCATAGCGGTGACAATAACAATTCTGTCTACCACCCAGAGGTAATTTTGGCCTGGGGTCTTTTTAGCATATAGCCATAGCGCAAATAAAATTCCGATGGCTGCACCATGAGAGGCAAGCCCACCTTCCCAAACCTTGAGAATATCGATAGGATTGCTGAAATATCTTGCGGGCTCATAAAAGAGTACATGACCTAACCTCGCACCGATGACTGTAGCCAGGACCATGTAAATGGTCAACCTATCGACCAACTCAGGATTTTCACCTTCTTTCTTGAAGAAGTAAATCATAAACTGCTGGGATATAATAAAACCAGCTGCAAACAAAATACTATACCATGGTGGTCTGGACCATCCTGGAATCACAGATGGATCTGGGTCCCAGACAAAGTAGGATAATATTAATTCGAACATTTAGACTAATTGAAATTGTCGAGCTCTTTAAGCTCTTCTTGATAACCGGCCGAAAGGATGGGGAATCTATACCAGGTTTTAGGGTCTACATTGAACTCATCCAAATGGAAAGATGGCGCAAACCGCTCTCTTTTCCATTGGTTTCGGGACCAAAGTTGGAAGAATTTTTTGATATATCCCTTTAAAACTCCGGCTTCCAATGTTAATTCTTCATTCAAATGAATGAAAATATCTAAGGGGGACATCCTATCTCTTATCGCTAGCTTCTCAATTTCAAGAAGGATAGGGTAGGGCATTAGATCTTTTTCATCCGTTTGTGTTTTTTCCAATGGCCTTAATTCAGCCGTAGGTTGAAGGCTATTGACTCTTCTAAGTCCGTTTTGACCAAGCTCTAGTTCAGCCCACCTAAGCCAACGAATAATAAAATCCTTGCTGACGGCGGCAATGGGCGAAATACTTCCACTGGTATCACCATCCATGGTCGTATAACCAACGTCTCCTTCACTTCTATTTGAGGTGGCCATAAGTAGGGCATTATTCAAGTTAGCCAGCATCCAAATTATAGGACTTCTAGCCCGGGCTTGAATATTTTGAAGAGTGATGTCATCCTTTTCCCAAGTCAGATTTCGACCTATGGCTTTTTCTATTTTTCCTCTGTAGGAATTTACCTCATCATCAATCTCCCAATGATGGAATTTAGCACCAATACTGTCCGCTAATTCCTTTGCACTTAGGAACGTGTCTTCAGAAGAGTTTCGCGTACCTTGATAAGCAGTCGTAAGAATCTGGTTAACAATCGATTTAGCATCTGTGCCCTTCTTTGTGTCTAACCCAAGCTTTTTTGTAAATCGATCAGGGCCCAATTCTTCTAAACCTCGCTTGACCATTTCTGAAACCAGAATGGCGCAGGTGGAGGAATCTGCTCCACCACTTAGAGAGAGGACAAATCCCTTACTTCGACTTTTTCTCATGTAGTCGAGTAATGCGAGGCTTGCTGCCTGAACGAATTCTTCTTCCTTGGGTCTTACTTGCTCAATATGATTCTTAGCTCCCAATTCGAAAAGTGTGAGTCCTACATCTTCAAAGGACAATAGAGGAGCTCGTCCAAGAATTTCTCCTGATTTAGCAAGTATGGATTCTCCATCAAAAATCATCCTACCTGATTCATTCCCAAGAAGGTTGACATAGCAATAGTAGCAATCGAACAACCTGGAGCTCTCTTCCATAAGCTCGATTCGTTCCTTGGTTTTGCCCATGGCAAAATGACTAGCGCTAGGATTGAAAATTAAATCAACGTTCTTCTCACAAAGCCCGTAACCAGGTCTTGCTTCCTTTCGCCATGCGTCTTCGCAGATTTCAAAACCATATTTGATATCCTTAATCTGGAAGGTTTGATCTCCGAAAGGAACTTTGAAGCCAAAAAAATCAAAGTCAATTATTTCTCCATGAGGCCAGGGTGTAAACCATCGAAATTCATAATGAACTCCATCAATTGCCATGAATTGTTTTGGGACGAAACCCAAAAGCTTTTCGTCCTCCACAATAGCGACGGTGTTATAAACCTTCCCATCCAACCTGGCTGGTAGACCAACTGCTATGGTAATCCCATTTGTATGTGGAATTAGCTTTTGGAGTTGTGCCAAAGACTTTAGAGGGTACCAGGTTGAAAGAAAAAGATCTTCACTTCCATATCCTGTGATGCACAATTCAGGAAAACAAGCTATGTCAGCTATTTGAGCTTTCGCTTTTTCTATTCCTTCAATTATCCGGTCTAAATTCCCATTCCAGTCTAATGGGGTTTGATTGACGGTTATGGCTGCAATCCTAAGGTCCTTCACGTACTGTTCGCTTTTATCAATCTATTTCCAATACCTTACAAGCGTTTTCACACGCATTCTGTTCCGCTTTTTTCTTTGTTGGTCCTTTCCCTCTGGAAATTTCCTCTCCGTCAAGTTCCATTTGAATAGTGAACTCCTTATAGCGTTGATTTCCTGTTACGCCTATGGTTTTGAGTTCAACGGATTTACTTCGCTTTTGTGCCCATTCCAACACCTTACTTTTGAAGTTGGTGATGGTTCTGATGGCGCCTTGAACGTCCATATGAATAAGGATGCGCTCGAGGATCAACTTTTTAGTAAATGTATATCCTCTATCAAGATAGACTGCCCCAATAAAAGCTTCTAGCATATCTCCATACAATGACTTTCCAGTTACGAAAGGTCTTCCATCAAGTTCCTGCTTAAAGAGGTTTTGTAAGCCAATTTTAATACCAACAGCATGGAGGGTTTCCCGATTAACAAGTTTAGATCTGGTTTCAGTAAGGAACCCTTCATTTCTAAAGGGGTATTTCACGAAAAGGTAATCGGCGATCACACTCCCCAATACTGCGTCTCCAAGAAATTCGAGACGCTCGTTGGATATAGGAAATCCGTTTGAACTTACTTCCCCTAAAGCACTTGGAGTTATAGCAAGCCGATAAAGGGAAATATTAAAAGGCTGGCTTCCTAGTAATAACTTTACCGAGGAAGCCAGCCTTCTGTCTTTTTTGTCTAATAATACTTTTTGGAATCCGAGTTTTTGAAAAATACTCAAACCCGCTTTAGCTATGCTTTTTGAAGATTACTGAACAATTATGTCCACCAAATCCAAATGTATTGCTTAGAGCATAATTCACCTCTTTAGATTGCGCCTCATTAAAGGTTAGATTTAAACCTGAATCAAGGTTTTCATCATCAGTGAAGTGATTGATGGTTGGTGGTACTAGATTGTCTTGTGTAGCAAAAATACTCGCTAGAGCTTCTACCGCACCCGCAGCACCAAGAAGGTGTCCGGTCATAGATTTAGTACTACTTATATTGAGCTTGTATGCGTGGTCACCAAAGACTTTGGCGATGGCCAGCGTTTCACTCACATCTCCTAATGGAGTAGAAGTACCATGCACATTGATGTAGTCAATGGCACTTGGCTCAAGTCCTGCGTCTTCTAATGCTAATTGCATTACACTGCTGGCGCCAAGTCCTTCTGGATGTGGTGCTGTCATATGATGAGCATCGGCAGACATACCTCCGCCTACAATCTCTGCATAAATTTTTGCACCCCTTGCGATGGCATGATCATATTCTTCAAGAATAAGAGCTCCTGCACCTTCACCGAGGACAAAACCATCACGATCCTTATCAAATGGCCTGGAGGCCGTTTCTGGGGAATCATTCCTTTGGGACAAGGCCTTCATGGCATTAAAACCGCCTATACCTGCTTCAGTCACAGCAGCTTCGCTACCCCCGCTTATAAAGATATCTGCTTTGCCTAAACGGATGTAATTAAACGCATCGATCAAGGCGTTTGTAGCAGATGCACAAGCAGAAACGGTAACAAAGTTAGGGCCTCTAAACCCATATTTGATTGAGATGAAGCCCGCGCTGATGTCAGCGATCATTTTGGGGATGAAAAAAGGATTGAACCTTGGGATTCCATCTCCTTTCGAAAATGAGGTAACCTCATCTTGAAAAGTTCTTAATCCGCCAATACCTGAACCCCATATTACACCGGCTCTGGCAAGATTGATTTTTTCCAGGTCAAGACCTGAGTCCTGCATTGCTTCGTCTACCGTCACCATGGCATATTGTGTGAAAGGGTCCATTTTTCTGGCCTCTTTCCGATCCATGTGATCCTGTACGTTGAAGTTTTTTACTTCGCAGGCAAATTGGGTTTTAAATAGTGAAGCGTCAAAGTGAGTAATCGGAGCAGCACCACTCACACCCTTAGTCAACGCCTTTCTGAATTCCTCAGCGGAGTTTCCTATGGGTGTAAGTGCACCTATGCCGGTTACTACTACTCTCTTCAAATTCATGTGAATGAATCTATTTATTTTACGTTCGCTTCTAAGTATGAAACAGCTTGTCCAACTGTTCCGATTTGCTCAGCCTGATCATCTGGAATAGAGAGATTGAATTCCTTTTCGAATTCCATGATCAATTCTACAGTATCCAAAGAGTCAGCTCCCAAATCGTTGGTGAAGCTAGCTTCTAGGGTTACTTCAGACTCTTCTACGCCTAGTTTGTCAACAATGATGGCTTTTACTTTTTCTGCAATTTCAGACATTTTGTGATCAGTTTAATTTAACACTGCACAAAGAAATATATTTAATGGCTAATTGGCAAAGAATTGGATGAACTATCTTTTTTCATGTGCCTGTGTCGTTCAGGAGATCAATTTAAATTTCTACCTTTACTCTATCATTTTTTCTTCCCTTATGAAGAAGACCAAATTACTCGTTGAGCATACCTATGATTTTGACCTCTTGGGTTTGGTTTCTCCCATTAAGGATTACAAACTCGCTTGGCTCATTAATCAAAATTTAGGGATAGAACTGGTAAAGGATAAGGAACTGATCATAGAATTTGTGTCCGCTGCAAACCTTACTATTTCCCAATATTTTATGGCCTTGCCTTATGGCTTCATCCAGCTTTTGAAGAATAAGTCTTTACATTCCGCTGATCAAGTCGCATATTTGATCCCTGAATTGAAGTACGTTGATTTCTTTATGATCATCCAGGATGAGACGGAACAAGCAAGTTCAGATACCTTTATGCAGAACCTGAAGGGTATTGCACATATCCAGAATATTATGAAGCTGGATATTCAAAAAATTAAATCCAAAGAAAATCTACTGACCTATTAATAACCTATGAATCAGTCACATTTTAAAAAGACGAAAATCCTCGCCACCATTGGGCCAGCTTCAAACAACCTTGAAATGATCCAGAGTTTGGCGGTTGCAGGTGCCAACGTATTTAGATTGAATTTTTCACATGGTACCCATGATATTCATAAGGAGGTCATCGAGATAATCCGAAAGATTAATAAGGATAATGGTCTTCATCTTGGAATTTTACAGGATTTGCAGGGCCCGAAAATTCGCGTTGGTGAGGTAGAGAATAATGGTGTTGAAATTACTCCTGGTCAAAGTATAACAATTACAAATGATCCTGTGGTAGGAACCAGTTCCCTTGTTAGTACCGTATACCAGAACCTTCCACATGATGTGGTTCAAGGTGATAGAATTCTTATTGATGATGGTAATCTTGAGCTTTTGGTGAATGACACTGATGGTAAAAATGTCAACTGTACAGTAATTCATGGAGGTATATTGAAATCTAGAAAAGGTATCAATCTACCCAACACTAAAGTGAGTGCCCCTTCACTTACAGAAAAGGACCTTAAAGATCTGGAATTCGGATTGGAACAGGATGTGGATTGGATCGCATTATCTTTTGTAAGATCCGCTGATGATATCGTTGACCTTAGAGATCGAATTAAGAAGGCTGGGAAAAATTGCCGAATTGTTGCAAAAATTGAAAAACCTGAAGCTTTAGAGAATATCGATGAAATCATTGAAGCAACAGATGCTATAATGGTGGCACGTGGTGATCTTGGTGTGGAGGTTCCACAAGAGATTGTTCCGCTCTGGCAAAAGAAAATGGTAGAGAAGTGCAAACTTGCCTGTAAGCCAGTGATCATCGCAACCCAGATGATGGAGAGCATGATCAATAATCCAAGACCAACAAGAGCGGAGACTAATGACGTGGCTAATGCAGTTTTGGATGGAGCAGATGCTGTTATGCTTTCGGCAGAAACTGCTTCTGGTAATTACCCGGTTAATGCTGTTAAGTCAATGACTAGTATCATTGAGTATTTGGAAAGTAACGCATCCGTTTATAACCACCTCTACAAAATCCCTGAGACAGACGAAACCTTCTTGAGCAATAACTTGATTTTGATGGCATCTAGACTTTCCAGAAATGTGAAAGCGCGTGCGATTGTCGGAATTACTGCTTCAGGATTTACTGCCTTTAGAATTGCTTCTCATCGCCCTTCGGCTGCAATCTTCATATTCACCAGAAATGAAAAGCTTCTGAATCAAATGAGTCTTGTTTGGGGTGTCCAAGGTTACCTATATGGAGACCAGGTGAGCACGGATGCTACATTTGACGATATTGAAAATACATTGAAAGAGGATGGACATGTGGTCTCCGGTGATGTGATAATCAACACGGCCAGTATGCCTCTTAAGGCGAAGGGCAGGACAAACATGCTTAAGATTCACGTGGTCAAATAGACTCGAAGAATAAATTAGGCCTCCTTCTGGGAGGCTTTTTTATGCCTTTGAGTTAAATAGAGATTCAGGGGATCGAGGTTCCACCATTATGACTTTCTCCTTATCTACTACCACAGCGCCGGGTGGCGATCCTTTTACCTTTCTTACAAATTTCAGTTCTGTGTAGATCACCGGTGCCATTGATTGACTCTTACTTTTTGAGTAGTAAGCTGCAAGGCTGGCCGCAACTTCTAAGAGATCCGATTTTGTGACCGAATTCTTTCCTTCCTTAATAAGAACATGAGATCCAGATACATCCCTGGCATGTAGCCATAGATCATTCTTTTTACCATATGATCGAATCAACTCATCATTAGCTTTCGCGGATTTACCAACCCAGATTTGCTTTCCTTGATATTCAAAACTTTTGTACGGCACAGCATTCTCCGAGCCTTTTTTTTCTAATGCTGATTCCCTTTCTTTTATAAACTTCTTGAGATTCCGGTAAGTGTCTACTTCTTCGATAAGGTTTAGATTCTTTTCTAATCTCTGGATCTGCTCTTGTTTAGTGGTCAGGTTCTTCTCCAACTCCTCCCATTCTAGCTTTCTGTTTTTACTCTTCCTATAGAGTTTTTCAGCATATGCTTGAGGGGTTTGGTTGTTGTTGAGTTTGACTAATACCTCTTCACCGGAGTAAAAATTTTGGATTTTTGCTTGCCCATTTTGAAACGAATGAAGGTTGGCCATGATCACATCGGCAAGCTCAGACGGTGGTGGTGAAGACTTTAGCTCCTCAAGTTTGGTTTCTACTTTATTGACAAAGCTCCGAGCTCGTTTAATCTCGGATAAATGCTCAGAAATTAACTTAGCCTTTTCTCTTTGAAACCCTGATTTGACAACGCCGAAATAGTAAAGTTCATTGCAAGCCTCAATTGGGTGGTCAGATTGGTAGACTACGGATGCTGAATCTTCTACGGGAAGGAGAGTGAAGGCGTAGTCATCTCCTATTTTGAGAATCGAAAATAGGGGAGTGTCCAGGAAGTCAAATAGGCCCTGAATCAATTCCCATTTTTGATCAATATTGACTTGAGGATAATCTCTTTTTTTTAGCCACTCTCTAGGTATCTTGCCCAGAGTAGGGATGAATTTTGAAGCATTTCCCTCTAATTCTTCAAACTTCTCCCTGCTTAATTCCAGTTGACGATTTAAGCTTCCTTTATAAAGCTTCCAGTCATCTTTTGCCCTTCGAAGAAAAATGTCCTTTGGTTCATCTGAAATTCCATCATATAGAATGCAATTACTCCTATTGCCATGCATTTTGAATAGAAGTTGCTGACCGTCCGCAGTTTCAAGGTAAAATGAGCGATCGAATTGGGAAGGGCTCACTTTCGAAATACTCTTTCCCAGAAGACTAGGAAAGAAATTGACCGTGTGATTTTTGGCTCTTTTGAATTCTGTTGGAAAGCTCAAGTAAACCCGAGGGGTTTCTATGTAAATTCTTATCCATGGTCCGGATTCAACTTCAATTAATAGCTCATTCTTCCCTTGAGAGAAACAAGAAAGGATCTGTTTTCCTCTAAATTCTTGGTTTAAGGCAGGAGATAGGAACTTGAAGAAATGGTAGTTGAGATGCATTAGTCAAGGGTAATTTCTAACCCGTCATAAGCTAAAAAAACTCCAATAGGTAATTCTGATTCTACCTCTCCGTGTAGGCCGAGTTTATGTGAGATATGGGTAAAGAAGGTCTGCTTAGCACCAATTTTAATAGCCATCTCTATAGCCTCGTCCAGGGTAAAATGTGAAATGTGAGGAGTTTTCTGCAGGGCATTCAACACCAATACATCTAGGTTTTGCAGCTTGACCAGAGTTTCGTCAGGGATGGCATTAGCGTCCGTGATATAGGCAAAGTCCTTTACTCTAAATCCATACACAGGGAGTTTATAATGCCATACAGGTAATGGGGTTATTTTCAACCCCTCAATTTCAAAAGGCCTATCATCGATTTCTATTCGATTTATTTGTGGTACCCCAGGGTATTTATGGCTACTAAAAACATATGCAAACTCAGTACTGATTTGATCCAGAACTTGCCTTCTGCCATAAATGGGCATGTCCTTCTTTTGACGAAAATTGAATGGTCTTATATCGTCTAGGCCAGCAGTATGATCCTTGTGCTCATGAGTATAAAGGATTGCATCAAGCGTCTTTGCTGAGGCCTGAAGCATTTGCATACGGAAATCCGGTCCAGTATCCACAACTAGACTTAGCCCATTTGCTTCAATCAAGATGGAGGTTCGTGTTCGTTTATCCCTGAAATCCAGAGAAGTACAAACTTCGCAATCGCACGTAATGACAGGAACTCCTTGAGAGGTGCCAGTTCCTAAAAATCTTACTTTCAAAACTTGAGTGTAGTTTGACCTAGCTTCTCAAGAAAATCCTGGTCTGATTTGT
>CAZLUY010000642.1:0-11414 GCA_964562785.1 uncultured Limnohabitans sp.
TGCCGGTTACTAATATTTGATTCTCTGAAATTTCAGGATAGTAGTTTAAAAGCTCCGATTTCATATAATCTGACCAAACAGTATAGAAATCGGATCTTAGTAAAAGTCGAGCCTTTGGAAGGTTATCCCATGAAAAGATTCCAGTAATTGTTTTAATGCCCAAACCCTTAGCGGCCTCTATTGCATAGGCAGCTCCAGGATATCTTTGATGGGTGCAGTACAATACATCTGGATTCAATTCCTTTAAATCGGATAAATACTGCTTATAAGCTTCTGTCTTCCGAAGTTTAGAAAAGTAGATTTTTTCCGTACTCTTGATCCCTTCGTACCCACTGATTCTATTGCCTAAAAACTCTGAAAGGGATATCAGCATTTTTCTTTTCCAAGGGCCCTTCTTTTCATGCCAATTCAGCATAATGGTTGGATTGCTCTCCTGCTTGGAATTATGCTTGAGCCTTGCATATGTACTACTTTCCCTCAAAAGCTGAACAAGGAAGTCATCTTTAAAAGCCTTAAAACTTTTCTGTTGAGGATAGTATCCATTCAACTCAGAAGATAACTCGATCACTTCTGGAGAAAGACTATGCCAAATGATTACTTCATTGCCGTCCTTTCTCAATTGGGAAATCAAGTCCGAGTAAAGGTAGTTTCGAATACCAACTCCGTCAGGTATCAAAAAACAAATCTTACTCATGATAAAATCTCTGCAGCATTGACCCACTGCCAGATGTAAAAACTGTTATCATTATCACCCCTTAAATATTTATCCCAATAGCTGACTACCACATCTTTCTTAAACCACTCTGTCTTTTGAGAAAGGGTGCTTATCCTATCGCCAGCCCAGTCCTTTAACTCATTCCCAAGCCATTCCCTTTGGGGTGTTTGCAAGGGCCTTTTTGGAGCAAGAGAAATTGAATCTCCCAAATACTTATTGGCCACTTGCCTCAAGGCATATTTTTGCACTCCATCTTTCCGCTTGAATGATTCAGGTCTAGAGAATGCATATTCAACTAATCTGTAGTCCAAGAAAGGCTCTCTCAATTCAGTACTTTGAGCCATACTTACCCGATCATTAAATCTAAGAGCCCTAGGAATTTTGGTGTAGAAAAGATCTCTGTATTGAAGGTTCAATAAATCGTCCTCAAATGGCCTCTTCCAATTATTCAGTACTCCCTGACTAAGAAAATCATCATCAAGACTATCGGGCCTAACAGGCGAAGTCTTAACCCCTTGAACAACTGATCCTGAATTAGAAAAATAATAATCATAACCAGCCCAAGATTCATCCGCTCCCTGACCGTCCAGGAGCACTAATGTACCTTTTGCCCTTGCCTCTTTGAAAACCTTTGAGTAGGCCAAAGTTGGGATACCTCCGAATGGTTCCATCTGAATTTGACTTATTTCCTGAGTGAGCCGCGGAATTTCCTGCGATGATAAAAGGCATTTATTCAGAGGAAACGAGGTGTTCGAAATCATTTCTTCCACCCATGGTAATTCATCATACCTGTCATCTCCTGTATAGAAAGTAAAGGCCTCAATTCTATTGGTATGAGGAAACTCCGAATTGACCAAGGCCAAAAGTGTACTTGAATCCAGTCCTCCACTTAAATTGAAGCCTACCGGAACATCAGCTCTGAACCTTAACCTGATAGACTCCCTCATTAACTCATCTATGTAAGCTTCTTCATCAGGCTCAGAATAATTCAAAAGGATTTCAATCCGGCTTTCAAAATTATACCACCTTTTAATTGAGAGTTTAGCCTCTGAAAACTCTAAATAGTGCCCAGCAGGAAGCTGGTTTATTCCTTCCCAAAAGGTTTCTTCTGGAAGTCCATAAGAGCCTTTCGCAAAGAAAGAAGCCCAGACATTTTCATTTGGCTTTTTCTCCACACCTCCTGCAAATAGAGTTGGGATTTCGGATCCAAATACTAAAGAGTCATCAAAATTCTGATAATAAAATGGTTTAACACCAAACCTATCTCTAGCAGCGAACAAAGAGCCTGAATATTTATCCCAAATGGCAAAGGAGAACATGCCATTGAAACGATTCAAACATTCTGCCCCCCACTTCTCATATGCCTTAATCAAAACCTCTGTGTCGGAAGAAGTATGAAATGAGGAAGTAACTTCCAGTTCCTTTTTCAGTTCGAGATAGTTGTAGATCTCTCCATTGAAAACTAGAATATATCTTCCGTTTTCTGAGCGAAAAGGTTGGTTGGCTGCATCACTAAGATCAAGAATAGAAAGTCTATTATGACCCAGAGCCATATTGTCTCTTTCAGAAAAAATACTGGTGTTATCAGGCCCGCGGTGTTTCTGCCTGTCAAGCATTCTAACCATTCTTTCTTTGGCGTCAGCTTGATTAATGATTCCGGCGATTCCACACATAATTATATAGGAAAGAGTTTTAGAACTAATTCTTCAGCTTTTTCCCAATCTTCCATGGTATCGAGATTCACATGTCTTATCGAATCTCCAAGCACATGTCCTATCTTGTTTCCGTAGAGGCTCTTTTTTTGACGGAGAACTTCTGTTTTTGTCAAGTACAATCCCCCATCTCTGTAGAATGCTTTAGGCAGCTCTTGCCTCCGTGGAATAATCTCATCCTCACCCGTTGCGATCTTTAGTCCACCATTGCTATTATTCTCAAAAACCCAATGCGGATTAAACTCATGAGGAACCTCAAGAACTGAAATGACTGAATCAAAGCCCTCTTTTTCCATCAACTCAATGCCCTCATCAATGAGACCGGCTCTACGAAACGGACTAGTCAATTGAAGGATACAAACAGCATCGAACCTTTCACCTTGACTTTCAAAAAAGTCTAGTGCATGGATTATAGTGGGGAGTGTAGGGGTAGAATCTTCAGCCAGGTTTGAAGGTCTAACAAATGGAACTTCGAGATTAAGGCTTCTTGCTACATCCAAAATTTCCTCATCATCGGATGAAATAATTGTCCTATGAAGGAGCCTGCTTTGATCAATAGAATCAACGGTGAATGCCATAAGCGGCCGGCCACCAAGCTTTTTAATGTTCTTTCCTGGTATTCCTTTAGATCCTCCCCTCGCCGGAATAACTGCTAATACCTTCAAAGATTAATAGGTAATGGTTTTGGAGAATTTGAAAGGCAACTCCGCTAAAAGATTCGCCATTTTTTGTCCTGCGTCTCCTCCACCATAAACAAGTGATCTTTCGCATTTATCAATTGAACTATGTTGGTCCATAGCATTAGAAATCAGCGTTTTATCATGTACCACATCGATAACGTTTTTACCTCTTGCTCTAGCATTTTGTCTACTACCAATGTTAATTACTGGCACTCCAAGGAATGCACATTCTCTGATTCCCACACTACTATTACCAATTAAACCATTGCTATTATAGAGCAGCCTTAGAAAATCTGTAGGTTGCATATTTTTGAAGAAGTGGAAATTCGTCAAATCATGATTCTCTCGAAAGGCTCTGATTCCAGTACTTGTGCCATCAGCACCTGCATCTACATTGGGCCAGAACCATAAGATGGGCTCATTTTTTTCATAGGCCGCTTCTAAAGTCGCTTCAATTTGTTGTCTTGAAGAACCTACTTCTGTAGTAACCGGATGTTGCATTACCACCCAATATCCATTTGAAAGATCAGGGCTAGAACCTACACCGCCATATTTTCCATAGATATTGAAATCCAATTCAGGATTCTCCAAAATCTCGGCAGCAAGGTCAATACTAGGGCAACCTGTATTAAACACGTATTCAGAATCTTCACCAAGTCGAATCACCCGCTCATAAGCATCTTGAGAAGCCACGAAATGATAATCCGCCAACTTGGTAATAGAGTGTCTGACCTTCTCGTCAATATTGCCAGTTACCTCACCACCTTGAACATGTGCAAGCGGTATATTCATGTAGCTGGCTGCTATTGCCGTAGCCATCGTTTCGAATCGATCCGCAACAGTCACTACTATATCCGGGCTGAGATTATCAAAAATTGTTGAGAGTTCTAAAATCCCTATTCCAGTGGTTTTGGCCGCTGCAGTAAGGTTTTCACCTTCTAAAACATTAAAAACTTTGGCCGCTATCTCAAATCCATCAGCTTGAATATATTCGATAGCGCTCCCATACCGGTCCAATAGAGCCGAGGCAGCTACTACCAACTGTAATTCTAAAGCTGGGTGCTGATCGATAGCCCTTAAGGCTGTTTTGATTCTTGAATAAGACGGACGAGCCGTAACGACAACACAGATTTTTCTTTTGTCCATATTAGTTCTCCAGATCTTCCCAGTTCAGAAAATCCCACTTTTCTAAACCTTTGACTAATTTCTTTCCTAGCACATTTTTAAACTCAGATGCCGGAATCCCCCGACCACTAGGCTTCTTACTTTCGAGATGTTCAACTTTGATTTCGGTTCCTTTCTCGATCGCTTGATTCAGTGCCAGACTTTTCTCAAAGATTTTCTTCACCTGGTCAAATGCCTTTGTTTCAGATTTTCTTATCGGGTGATTTATCGCAGTTCTTATTTGCTCAATACCATTGACCAATTGTCTTGTCTGATCAATTGTGATACTTGCAGGGGTATCAGGTCCAAACATTCGTTTGTCAAAAATTACATGAAATTCGAATATCTCTGCACCCATAGTCGCTGCAGCAAGACATGAAAAAATATCTCCACTGTGATCCGAAAAGCCCACAGGTATTTTATATCTATCTTTTAATTCTGGAATTACATTTAAGCCCCATTGGCTTGGGCTCGTAGGGTAAGCAGTGGTACATTGTAGAATGCTCAATGAATTCCCAAATGACTGGATAAATTCAACTGTTCTATCCAACTCTTCCCAAGAGCTCATTCCCGAACTGAGAATAATTGGTTTCCCAGTCTTACAAATTTTCTCAAGCATTAGGAGATTAGAGACTTCTCCAGATCCAATCTTGTATCGCCTTACACCTATCTCTTCAAGCCAATCCACCGCAAGATTACTGAATGGAGAGGAAATCAACTCCATTCCTCTACTTTCCGCATGAGCCTTTAGCTCCTTCCACTGTGGAAGAGTAAACTCCATTCTCTTCCAATAGTCCATTCGGGTTTCATCCTGCTTGCTGAATTTCACCCTAAAAGGCTCATGAATGGAGCTTTCAGCCTCCGCGATATGTGTCTGAAATTTAACCGCATCTACGCCGGTTCCTCCAAGCGCATCAATGTAAGCATGCGCTCCACCCAGGCTTCCATCATGTGCTTGTCCTATTTCTGCAATTATCATAATGTTCTATGCTCCGTCTTGATGAATATTTGTCTTCAATTTGGGTGCAGGACCTCGTTTGTCAAATTTCATTCTAAAAAGGCGTACAGCAACTCTTTTTGAAAGTCTTGAGCTCAGTTTAGACTTTATTGGATTTAAGGAAATCAAAGTGGGTACGGACTCATTTTCTTTTAATTCAGAAAACTCTTTCCTATTTTCTTCAGTCAACGTGTTGCCCATATGTCCTACCCAAGGCCTTAGAGTGCTCAATCTCCAGTAGCCATTATCATCAATAGGCTTATCAATCCAATTAACCTCGCTTCCATTAGATATTTTAATGAAAGAAGGCTCCTCAGGCAAGCCAAATATGACATCCCTCCTTATGGTCATAATTTGATGCCCACTCCCCATTACCGCTTTGTAAGCTCCTGATTTAACCACTGGCAAAACTCCATCGTAAGATTTATCGAAATCCCATTGATAGCACTGGTATATGTCAGCAATTTCCTCTGGATATTCCGAGTCCTCGAAACCAAAATTAAGTCGCTTCTTCAGTACGGCTTTTGCAACCGATGTGGAGAAATAATACATGTGTCTGGTAATCGGAAAAGGTGCTACAGAGCCAGCCTTTTGGAAATTCGCAAACACCTCTTCAACACCTTCCTGCCAACCATTTCTAAATAAAATATCAGAGTCAGATACGGTTATTAAATCTTCCCTGCATGATCTCGCTGCTCCAAGAATTGCGTCAACTTTTCCAATATTTTCAGTGTGAGAAATCAAAGTTTCAATTACACCGGATTCATATTCTTCTAGCAGCCAGTCCTTGACCTCTTGGCATGAACCATTGTCAACTATTGTAATTGCGGATCTCTTGTGTTGGGTGAGGGAAGCAGATCTGATACAAATTTTATATACCTCAAAAATATCCTTAAAGTATCCCTCAAAATTCGGGATAAAGACAGGAATAATAATTCGATGATGGTATTTCTTTTCAAGCTGAAAATCAAGCTTCGCAGGGTTAACGCCTACCCTCATATAAGACTTCTTTTAGCTTCGTTTTTCATAAAGATAAGATTCCCTGCCCCTGAAGGGCTCTGCACAACCTTAGACATCAATGTATAATCTCGGTCTATCATAAATCTGTATAAATCGCCCTGTAAATCTTCCTCTATTTCTTTTTCCGTTTCGACCATAGTCACCGTTGGTCTAAATTTATCCCAGTTGTTTGAGCCTAATACTTCAAGATCCATACCCTCGACATCCACATCCAAAAAATCCACTCCAGACAAACCGTATTCTGAAACAAGGGTAGACATTGTGGTTAGTGGTATAGTAATCTCATCTTCAATAAAATTCACAAGATTTTTCTCCTCAAGGAATTTGATATCAAAGGTGTTCATTGAACTCAAACTATGGGGCAGTCGATAATATTTAAGTTCTCCAGATTGACTACTTATTCCCTTGTTGATAAAGGTATCACTCGGTCTTTCTCTGGCAAATAGTTTCACTAAATCCGGGTTCGGGTCCACCACCAAACCATTCCATCCTCTCAAATAAAAGAAATATGTATTTGAAAATGTGATAGGTTCAAAGCACCCAATGTCCAAGTAGGTGCCTTTGATTTTCTTTAGCAATTTAAAAATTTGGAGATCCTCTCCTGATTTCGAAAAGGAGATTCTGTATCTCTTGTGAATAACCTTCCTAAGAGTACTCTTCACCATTAAATTAAACTGTCAATTTTACTTTTGGCACTTTAGCAAGATGAAAAACCCTAAGCCAAATTTCAAGAACAAGAACCGCAAATAGTATTCTTCCATATTGAATAGCATGTTTGGCTCTTAAAGAAGTTAGTAGATCGAGCAACCCCTCTTTATTAAAATGTAAAAGTTCTTCAGATTTCCCCTCATTTAGGTAGCTCTCCAAAATATCCCCCCATTCACCTTGAAGATACTTCCAGTAAGGAATAGTGAATCCTTTTTTTGGGGCCTTCCATATTTCACCTGTATAATCCGAAAGGAGTGACTTACTTAATTCTTTATCGATACCATTTGGCATTAAACTTTGCGTTGGTGTCTTCATCAAAAAATCAACTAGGCAATGATCCAAGAATGGCGCCCTAACCTCAATAGATGAATGCATAGCAGCTGAATCAATTTTGAATAAAAAATCTCCTGGTAAACGAGTTTTAAAATCTAATCCGAACGAAAGCTTATCTTCATTCCCTTTGAATTTCTCCTTTAAGGACCTGTATACCTTTAGCTGATTATTCTGGGGCTGCCCAGATAGAAAAACTTTTTTCATTAACCCAGAATTGAGATTATGGGTTGCAAAGAATCCTCCCCAGCCTCCAAACCTCATTCTATTCTTATCATTCATTCTGGAGGCTACTCGTTGTGAGCTGTTAATTCCTTTTTGTACTAATATATCGCCGAAGGGTAAAGAGCCACCTTTAAATTGTTTATAGAGATTGGGTCGATTATAAGAGCCAAAAATCTCATCACCACCGTCCCCTGATAACATAACAGTATACTTTCCCTTAACTTGATTAGTGACCAAATGACTAGGAATCAAAGATGCATCCGCTAGTGGTTGAATATTACTAAGAATTGAATTTAGGTGTGAGATGGAATCAGTACTCACCGGAACAATTTCATGTCTTACCCCAAGCTTTTTTGCAAGTTTTTTTGCTCCTCTGGTTTCGTCAGTAGATTCTTCCGCTGTGCTCATTGTCACTGCTGTTAAGTCTGATTTGATTTCACTTGCGATAGATGTAATCAGCCCCGAGTCTACCCCGGCGCTCAAAAAAGTTGCAACAGGGACATCAGCGTGAAGCTGCCGCTCAATCACTTCAAAAAGCTTTTCTTTTGTTTTCTTTTTAAGTTCCTCGAAATCAACAGACTTTTCTGTTGGCAGAGGGTATTCATAATACTGTCTCCATTCTTTATTTCCTTTTGAATCAATTTTGAGTGAATGAGCGGGCGGGAAGTTGGATACTTCATTATATATAGTATGATGTAAATGGATATACATCATCTCTACTAAATCAATCACTGCCTCATGATTAATGGTCAATTCCTGTTCGTAAATGCTTCTAAGGGCATTTAATTCAGAAGCGAAGTAAAAATTGGAGTTATGGTCAATATAGAATAAAGGCTTTTCCCCAAACCTATCCCTTGCTAGGAAAAGATTCTCGTTTTTTTCATCCCAAATAGCAAAGGCATACATGCCTGTGATTTTTTCGCAGATCTCCGAACCGAAGGCATGATAGCCTACTAGAAGCACTTCCGTGTCGGAATTTGTAAAGAATTGGTACCCTTTAGTTTCTAGTTGAGTTTTCAGTGATTGGTAGTTATAAATTTCACCATTGAATGAAATTCTCAAACCCAAATCCTCTCTATAGAAAGGTTGATCTGCGGCATGAGACAGATCAATAATCGAAAGCCTATTATGACCAAGAAAAAGATTATCCCCTATCCAACTACCTGTTGCATCAGGACCGCGGTGAGCCTGAAAGCTTAAGGCTTCGCTTAACCTAGAACCTGCTTCAACAGGAGTCTTAGATTTTGGAAAATAAGCTCCTACTATTCCACACATAAGTCTTTGCTAGGACTCAAGAGCATTTAAAAATCTTGCCTCCCAGCCTTCATAAGTTTGCCAATTCGACAGCTCCATTTTGCTAAGCTTTTTTACTTTAGCACGCTTGCTTAAAAATTCTTCAAAAGCCTCTTCCCATTTCTCAACTAAGTTGGGTTGATCTACAAAAATAGCGTCAGGAATATCTTTCAAAACTTCCTTGATTCCTCCCAGAGATGAAGTGATTGGGGTATTGCCACATTTTACTGCTTCTGCCAAGGAAAGTCCGAAACCTTCCTGCCAAAGTGAGGTAAAGAAATAGGCATCTCCCAATTGTAAGTATCTTGGCAATTCAGAATTAGGAACGACTCCAACTTGTTTCCAATTTCCATTCGAACTTTCCTCAAAAGGTTTATGGCCAATTGAAATCACCTTGATGTTGGAATATTTTTGAGATAGCCTTTGGACTATCTTTTTGAAGATGTGTAGCCCCTTTACTGGCCTTGAATTGGCGAGCCAAGTTAAAACTATATCATCATCACTCCATCCAAACTCTTTAAGAGCCCTTGTTCTTTCTTCATTATCAGTAGGGTGAAAATTATCTCCGACAACACCATTCCCAACAATAAAGACCTCAGGGGTAAACTGATAACTAGCTTCTATAGTCTTTTTATATCCAATTTCAGTTAAAAACAGAACCTTATCAACTTTTTCGAAAACGTGAGGAGCCGAAGTAAGTCTATCTCCATGATGAGAATAAATCAATTCAGTCCCCATCGGAAAATCAGATTTTGAATTGGCGACCGCCTCAAGCAGTGATCGATCATCTACAACCAGTATCCTGAGTGCCTGCCCCTGTTGAGAAAGCTTTCTTAGGGCTTCTAAAAACTCAATAGCGAGCCGATCTACCCTATTTTTAAAGATCTTGTGAAAAGGCTTTACTTCTTTCTTCTGACAGAAAATATATTGGTCATTAGGAGCAGATGTTGGCGATAAGATGTGGTCAAAGAATTGATTCTTCGATTGAAACTGTCCTATTCTATTGGTCCAGCTTCCAATATTTACCGCTGGAAGTGGAATTGAAGAAACAAGAATATTCAATAGCTGATTATCCAGCTTATTCATTAGCTAAATTCCTGAAGTTCAACCATTCGCTTAAACAGTCTATTTTGATCAACCAAATCTTCAAAAGTACCAGCCCCTACAATGTCACCTTGATCAAGTACAAGTATTTGATCTGCTTTCTTCACTGTACTCAATCGGTGAGCGACAATAATAATGGTGTATCTACCTCGTAAATTATCGATATTCTGTTGGATGGACTTTTCCGTTTCACTATCCAATGCCGAGGTAGCTTCATCCAAGATCAAAACATCCACATTTTTGTACAGCTCTCGTGCGATAGAAATCCGTTGCTTTTGTCCACCACTTACTAGCATTCCATTATCACCGAGCTTAGTCCTTTCCTTTTCTGGAAGGCCATCCACGAAGGCTTTGATATTAGCCAGTTCGATTGCATTTTTAAATCTCGCAATATTTTCTGGAGATCTTTCATCCCAAAAAGTGACATTATTGTAAATGTCGTCATTAAAAATAACAGGTTCCTGAGTAATGTAACCGAATCTTCTCCTGTAAGAAGCTCTATTCCACTCAGTTCTCTCTTTATGATTTATAATAACCTGACCCTTAGTCGGCTCTAGCAATCCAATAATAAGATTCACCATTGTGGTCTTCCCAGAACCAGATCCACCTACAAGGGCAAGGGTCTTCAAAGGTTCAATATCCAAATTCACCTTATTCAGGACCGGAATATTTTCCTTATAGGCAAAGTTGAGATCGTCCAATCTTATGTTTTGAAGTTTTGCAACAGCAGGTTTGTCGCTTATTGGTTCATTAAGGCTTCTGAACTCTTCCATTAATTCCATTGCCGCAACTATTCCTCCATAGTGTGCCACGAAACCTTGCCAACTGGTTTGAAGGCTTATCAAATAATTTAAAGCACGGTAGAAAAACAGCAAACTTGCCAGGATGGTAGACATGTGTCCCCCCAAATAATTCACTTGAATCAGAATGACTGCTACCACGATAATTAAGACAATAGGCTCTCTGGTTGAACCTAATAAAGCATTATAAACTCCTATCTTTCGTTGCTGAATTTCTATAGAATCGATAATAGCTTTCAACTTGAGCTTATACTTAGCGAAATAGTCAGTAGCCTTTAGATATTTGAAGTTGTGGACAGCCTGGATAAGGTAGGATTGAAATTCATGGTTGAATGCAGTTACTCCCACAGAGGCTTTCTCAGTGAATTTGAAAATCAGCCTGAATAAGAAATTAGAGAGGAATCCTCCTATACCCACCAAAATAGCAAACTGGAAATTGGAGAGAAGAGCTAGAGTTAGGTAAACGCTAAGTAGTACCAAGAACTGAATAGTACTGAAGTATGTCAGAAAACTGTAGGTTACCTTAAAAACCTCTCCAGAGAGAGTATTTTGGATTTTACCTGCATCCAGATTCAGGAAGTTTTTGTAGCTCATTCCACCCATTCCATCGACCATCTCATATCTGAGCTTTTTTACAAACTCCATTTGGAGTTTAGTCTTCCAAAT
>CAZLUY010000643.1:0-2977 GCA_964562785.1 uncultured Limnohabitans sp.
GGTTGATTATCTCCTTTGATTCTATAATTGAAGTCCATTCCACCTACTTGCTTGATCGTAGCTTCTACCTGGAATCGATGCATCAAGTATAAAGGAACCAAAACCTCTTCCAGATAGGCATGAGGTTCACCAGTTCTTATGGCATTCAGGCCAAAGCTATTGAGTTTGTTTTCTCTCAATTCAAGCATTCGCATCAACTCTTCAGCAGCGGAGCCACCGTTATCCCAAAGATGAGATCGTGGATGGACTCCACTTGGGTCTCTGGAATCGGCATCTGTGATAAACTCATAGCCTGCATCGTAGGTGTCTTCCAGAGTTTGGGTCAAATAATCACTTTCGCTTTGTCCAGTTTCAGGATATCCATATCCGAACTTAATAGCCCACTTATCCCATTCGCCAATCTTGTCATCGTATGCATTTGAAAAGTCCAGATTTCCACTTTCATCCTGTGTAATTACAGGGTAGGGGTAATCCATTACTGAAGATCTTCCAGAGGCCGAAGTAGCATAGCTATGGCTTAAGCCGATGGTATGTCCGATTTCGTGAGCAGATAGCTGTCGAAGTCTGGCCAATGCCATTTCTAGCATTTTAGGATCAGGCTCCTCACCACTTAAATAAGGCTGAATTAATCCTTGAGCAATCAAGAAATCTTGTCTTACTCTGAGTGAACCAAGAGATACATGACCTTTTAGAATTTCACCAGTTCTTGGATCTCTTACACTTGCGCCATAGGACCAGCCTCTGGTGGATCGATGAACCCATTGGATCACGTTGTATCTAACGTCCATTAGATCCATTCCTTCTGGGGCCAATTCCACCCGGAAAGCATCCTTAAAACCTGCGGCTTCAAAAGCCTGGTTCCACCAATTTCCACCTTCGATTAATGCAGAAGCTACTGGCTCAGGAGTCCCTCGGTCTAGGTAGTAAACTATTGGCTCAACAGCTTCAGACATTTTTGCATTTGGATTTTTCTTTTCCAACCTATGTCTTGCAATGAACCTTTTCAGTATTGGCTCAGAAATAGGAGTGGTGAAATCCATGTAGCTGATTGATCCATAGCCTCCTCTGGGGTCAAATTTCCTGGGCTGGTATTCATTATCAGGAAGCTGTATAAATGAATGTCTTTGACGAACTGTTACTGCCTCAGCAGAAGGAGTTACTGACCTGAGGTATCTTCCGGTTGGAGTACCAGTTAAGGTAATCGTCGCTTCAACCTCGGTGTTTTGAGGGAAGTTTTTGGTCATCGGGTAATAAAGTCCACTTCTTGATGCATCTGGTCTATAGTTGCCCTCACGTCCTCTGGATAGTCTTTGTCCCACCCCATGAGCATCCTGCATGTAGAATTTGGTGGCATCCACGATTAGACTTCCTCCATCTTCCTTAGCTATTTCAAAGCCCCAAAGAATAGACTCGGCAAAGGCTTCATCAATCGAACGTACTTCAGATGGATTGTCTGAGTAAGCACGGAAACCATAGTTTTTATGGACGAGGAAAACCTTGTTGCCAGTTCTCCTGAATTCTACAATTCTCGTTCGTCCTAATTGCCCTCTGTCCAGGCCTATATCGTTTGATCCAACCCCTGCGGTAAGGGAATTAACATAAAGGAATTCAGAATTAAGGTCTTCTATCTCCAAATAGATTTTGCCCTTGTCCTTATTTAAATGAAGGTTGATAAAACCCTCCATTTTTTCTGTACCTGCCAAATCATCTGATTGGGCAAATAGAATTCCTGTGGTGATAAACCCTGCAAAAAGCAGGAGTAAAAGTCTTTTCATAGTTCTTTAATTATAGGCTAAACTTAAAAAAAATGGCCTCGCTAAGGAGACCATTGATGGAATTATTTAAAGAGGCCATACTTCAAAAGCAGATTGGTCTCAGTTTGGGTGTTTCCTTCAATAGTTTGTAGTCCTGAGCTGATTTGTTCCCGATCTGAATATGAGGTTCTGGCAATTCTAAAATACAGCGTCAAATTCCTATGCACTTTATACTGGCCGAGGAGATAGTACCTCAGCCCACTTCCTGAAAAGGCCGGGACTGAAAATGCCCAGAGAACATTATTCTCAAATGCATAGAGTCGATTGTCATAATTGTCAGTATCAAAGATTGCTACTCTCCCAGTCAATCGAAATGTTCCTTTTCCCCACTTCACATCTTGAAGAAGCATCATTCCATTGGTTGTTGTACTTGTAAAATGAACCCGAGAAAAGAGCAGTTTGGATCTAAGGAATAATTGCTCAGAAACCTGATAATCTAGATTCAGGATTCCATTCAGTTTGTTTAGAGATGCCAATTGGTAGGTCAGTTGTCTATCCCCTGTATCTGGTATATTCCTGTCCTTTTGTTCTTGTCTCAATTGGAAGAATGCGGATAGGGTTTTACTTGGTTTATAAGTAAGTCGGCTTAGCCACTCATAGCCAGTGGAGGGTGCATAACTTCTGTATCGTAGCCATGGGAATCGAAAGAAGTCATAGTACACTTTCCATTCCCATTTTGGAAAGGGTCTTAGCCCTAACCCCAAGTAAAACCCTCTTTCATTAATGGGTCTTGTGCCTTCCGAGAATGCATTAGAATAAAAGCTATGATAGTTCCTGGAGTAGCTTCGATATAGCAGCGTGAAATCAACCCATTTGCTCAAACTGCTAATTATTCCTATTACCGTTCCTATTCCACCAGACGACGAAATGGCCGTTTCTCCAAAGATGAGGTGGTTGGAGAGGTTGTAATTGAAGTAGATGCTTGAATTCAGGTTATTCCTTCCCCGAAACTCGAATTGATTATAGGGTGTGGGACTCCTGAGCCACGGGCGATTGAATTGGGTATAGAGACTGTTGATTCCAAGACTTAAGCTTCCTTTTTTATATTCCAGGTTTAATCCTAGGCTTGTCTCTTTTAGCCGGTTTTTAGTCTCAAGTTCAGAAGCTGTTCGATGCAAACCACTTTGATTTAAAGAGATAAATGGAGTGCCAGCATCTTGAAG
>CAZLUY010000644.1:0-9171 GCA_964562785.1 uncultured Limnohabitans sp.
CCCATGTTGAATGGCTCCACGACCTCGAAGATCAGGTAGCGCCATTGTGGTTCTCCCATCACCACCATAAATGGTACCTATAATGCTGAAAAGTGCCGTATTTTGGGCTATGGGTAAAAGTTGCCCTTCACAAAAAGCCCAACCTCTAGGAGCAAAATTCCCACCAAAGAGTCTAATTTCACCGATCATTCCTTCCATTGAAACATTAATTACTTTGACACTATATTAAAATTGAAAACGCCTTTGATTAAATCCTGATGGACGATTCCATTACTTTTGCTATTCTGGGCTTGAACTTGAAGAAAAACTTCTTGGTCACTTGCGTTCCTTAAAGCCAAAAATTCAGGCAGTGTCTTTTTGGTGGAGGAAGTAAAAAACCAATCGATCCCTGTACTTTTTTCGATAAAATCTCGGTAGCTCAAATAAGGCATCCTTTCTCCCGGATTTTCTAAAAGACAAATAACACGGTCGCAGCCCATTGCTTTAAGCTCATGACTCTTCACTTGAATCACTTTTAAAATTTGAGAAACGGAATTGTTTTCACCTGAAAAAGAAATTCCCAATGCGCCGAAACTTTCCCCTCTCACTTTAAATATTAATTTTTCTTTAAGGAGTGATAAGGGCTTTCGTTTAGATTTATCAAGATTTGAATTAATCAAGAAACCGGGAGCATTTGTAATGGCCGAACTCAAGTCATCGTCAGATAATCCTAGAAGAGTCGAATCAAAATTTATTAGCGTAGTAGCCATCTCCTTAGGTTCTTCAACCAGACCCTTGACCCGTCGATAATCTTCCGTGACCACCGCAATGGATGGCACCCTAGCATTTACAAAGGGTTCTAAACTTGCTTTAAGCTGATCGAGATTAAAATCGGAGTCTAGTTGCACCCAATTTAAACCTCTACTTTCTCCTAAGGACAAGGCCACTGTGGGCAATGAAACGAAGGAGGAAACTATGGTTGAGACGATGGATTTCTGTAAAAATAATCTTCTAGAATAAGGCATACTTAAAAAATGAATACTTCGAAACTATCCTAATTCACTGTCAAAACCAAAGAAAAAAAACAAGAGCAGGAGTAAATAATGCTTTTTGTATTTACGTAAAAACACCGTTAACCCTGAATAAATACAGGAAAAAGTCGATTGACCACATTTTTTTCCTAGTCAAACTTCTCATGAGCTTTCACCCCGAGTGCTGAAAATTTCTGAGAAGAAATATAGGAACCTTCGAATTTGAGAAGATTAATGCGTAAACACTTAAAGTCTGCACATAAAACGAAGATTCCATAGGTTGAATCAGAATACACGATACCCCCGGGGCTAAACACCCCCTGATTTTCAAGATCTGCAGGGCTTACTTCAAGAATTCTAATTTGGCTACCTTTATAAATAGTAATCGCTCCTCCGTAGGCTGGATTACAAGCATTTACTAAATGCTCTATTTCTTCACTACTCTGATTTTTCCAGTCTATTCGAACATCATCAGGTTTTGGTTTGCCTTTTGGTTTGGGGTTCAAGGCTATTCTATTATCCCTTGTTAAACCAGAATTGATTAATTCTAAAATTTTTGGTAGCTCCAAGGCAACAATATTTGCTAACCTGGCGCCAAGCAATCCATAATTCTCACCTGGGAAAACTTGTACAGTTTTTTGACTTATTTCTATTCCAGCATCCCAATTTTCATCAATGAAATGATAAGTTATTTCAACATTCCTGTCCCCATTCTTAAGGATCCAAAACAAGGGATCTGGCCCTGCATAATCCGGAAGCCTACCGAAATGGATATTGATAATTCCTTTAGGAAAAGCCTCAATGGTGGTTTTAGGAATTAGATTTTTGAA
Source organism: uncultured Limnohabitans sp. (assembly GCA_964562785.1). Taxonomy (GTDB): domain Bacteria; phylum Bacteroidota; class Bacteroidia; order Cytophagales; family Cyclobacteriaceae; genus Algoriphagus. The sequence continues at coordinate 1,841 of CAZLUY010000644.1, forward strand.
ACCAAGCATTATTCCCAATTCCGCACTCTGCGTTTGGATTTGTCGAATAAGGTCCTCATCATTTGACCAAGGTATGATCTCCCAATTTTGACTTTTAGCAGCCTGAACTAGTTCAGTCTTTTGATCAAAATCTGTTTGGTTTACTACCAGACCCTTAAACTGATGATTGACAACCAATTGATGAATAGAAGACAAGCTCCATACACTATTACTGATAAATAGTACTTTCATTTTTTCCTTTGTGATTTAAAAAATCTAATCTTTGAAAATATGTCAGGGAAAGATAAACCGATTTCAACAATCTTAAACTTCATCAATGAAATTGGAATCAAATCAAGTTTGCATACCATAGAAGAAAATACTTTCCTACCAGGACTGAAAATTCACTACGGTACACTCCTAATAGATTTAGACCAAATCAAACATCCAGGTGATATTCTTCACGAAGCAGGGCATTTGGCTCTGATGGATCATGAGGAGTTATCTTCAATTAGTGGAAATGTGATGGAAGGTAAAGACCCTGCTACTGATGTAGAAATGGCTGTGATGATCTGGTCCTATGCCGCCTCCATACATTTAGATTTATCCCCAGAAATCGTTTTTCACTCAGATGGATATAAAGGAGAATCTGAGATGATTATTCAGAGTTATGAATCAGGTAATTTTTTTGGTCTTCCAATCTTGGTATGGATGGAACTATGCACCTATGAATCATTCCCAAAAATGAATAAGTGGACACGTGTTCCACATATTTAAACCAAGGCTAAACCGTGTAATTTGTTTTCCAGCTTAAACTGCAAAAACACCGCTTTTACCATTCAGCTACCCGGTCACCATATAATTCTTATTTTTGCCAGCTAGCCAGAAAAAATAATAGTCAAGGATTCTGTAATGAGGATTTGCGACTAGCGAAAACAAACCAACATGAACGATATTATTTCTGCGATTAATGACATCGTATGGAGCGATGCCCTGATTATCCTTTGCCTTGGAGCAGGAATCTTCTTCTCCATAAAAACCGGATTTCTTCAGGTCACTTATTTCCGAGAAATGGTCTCCCTCCTCTTCAAAGGAAAGGCTTCTGACAAAGGAGTATCCTCTTTTCAGGCTTTTGCCATTGCCATTTCAGGCAGAGTGGGAACAGGGAACATTGCAGGCGTGGCTACGGCCATTGCTATGGGAGGACCTGGAGCTATTTTCTGGATGTGGGTAATAGCATTCTTGGGAGCATCCTCAGCATTTATAGAATCTACGCTGGGTCAGATTTACAAAGAAGTAAAGGATGGACAATATAGAGGAGGTCCTGCTTACTATATCGAGAAGGGGCTAAAGGTAAAATGGTATGCCATGGTTTTTGCCTTTGCGACTATTCTGGCTACGGCTCTTTTTATGCCAGGTGTTCAGAGTAATAGTATTGCCCTAAGTGTTGAGAATGCCTTTGGAATTGAACCACTATACACTGCGATCTTGATCACCTTTCTTTTGGCCGTGATCATTATTGGAGGAGTTAAGCGAATCAGCGTAGTAGCGGAAATCATCGTACCCATCATGGCTGGTGCCTACATTTTTATGGCGCTACTTATCATAGGAATCAACATCACTGAAGTTCCAGCTGTCTTCGGCTTAATTATCAAATCTGCTTTCAACCTGGAGGCAGCTTTTAGCGGAGTTTTCGGAATGGCAATCGCCTGGGGAGTGAAAAGAGGTATCTATTCAAACGAGGCAGGTCAGGGAACTGCACCCCATGCCGCTGCGGCTGCTGAAGTAAGCCATCCAGCAAAGCAAGGCTTGGTACAGGCATTTTCAGTTTATGTGGATACGATCTTTGTTTGTACCGCCACTGCCTTAATGATCCTTTTTACTGGTCAATACAATGTGGTCAATCCTGAGGGCGGCTTTATCGCGGAAAATCTTCCGGGTGTTCAAATCGGCCCCGAATACACTCAATATGCGATTGCTAGTGAGTTCCCGGCAATTGGACAAGGCTTTATCGCAGTCTCCTTGTTCTTCTTCGCTTTCACCACGGTGTTAGCTTATTACTATATCGCGGAAACCAATTTGAGCTATCTATTCAAGGACAAAAGCAATAAAATTGCGCTCAACGCCCTACGACTTCTAATCCTTGCAGCAACATTCTATGGATGTATCAAAACTGCCGAAGCAGCCTGGATGCTTGGAGATATCGGGGTTGGCTTAATGGCTTGGCTAAACGTGATCGCCATCATCTTGCTTAGAAAGCCTGCGATCAAAACATTTGAAGATTATAAGAGACAGAAGAAGGAAGGAAAAGATCCTGTCTTTAAAGCCTCAGAAAACGGTATAGAAAACGCCGAATTCTGGGATTAGAAATCAAAGAGGGTTCAATTCATTTTGGACCCTTTTTTAGCCCTAATTTCTTCTTTATAATTGACCCAAAGTTTTCCTTTTCCTCAAGTACCTCCACAGAATCACTCAATAGGAATCCATAGGCCTTATAATTCTGACTTTGGTCCAAAGTCAATTTTAAGACTCCAACAAGTGGAATACAAAGAACCATTCCAGAAACTCCCCAAAGCCAACCACCAAAAAGAATCGCTAATACCACTACGAGTGCATTGACCTTCACTTGAGCACCTACCACCAAGGGGGTGATTAAGTTATTTTCTAACAGTTGAATCCCCCAAAGAACCGCGATGGTAAGTAAAGGATAGAGTAAGGAATCGGTTGTAAGAAACATAAAGAATATTGCGACTGAAGAACTTAGAATCACTCCGACGTAAGGAATGGGGTTCAAAACTCCCACTAGGACTGCGAAAAGAATAAAATATTTACTACCGACCAGGTAAAAATAGATGCCTGATAGCAATGCGACTACAAAAGACACCTTCACTAATCCAACCAAATAGGATTGAATTAACTCCCCAGTAGACTTTGACCAACTAATAACCTCATAGCTAGGGTCGTCTGAAACCTGCAAAAGAAAGCTTGTGAAAAAATCTTTATAGTACAGTAATAGAAAAATATACAGAGGAATAATTCCCCCCAGGGTAATTGACTTTGCGGTGGCCAAAAGTGTTTTACTTAAGTTCTCTAACTTGAGAAACTCCATTACTTCAAACCCAAGCAAAAACTCTTCAAGGTCCAATTCTAGAAAGACGAAAATATCTCTTAGATAGGTGTCGCTTTTAGACTTTAGCTGATTTCCAATTTCTGGAATATCTCCTGCCAGATTAACTACCTGATTGATCAAAACATAAAGCACACCAACCACAAAAACACTGACCACCAGAATACTAATAATTATTGCGATAGCTCTCGGAATCCTTCTAAGCTCCAACCAATTGACCATTGGGTAAAGTGCAAAAGCAAAAAATACACCCCATAAAAGCGGTACCAAAAGGAAGGCTCCTTCTCTAAGAATAATCACCCCAAATACAATCAAAATGGAGGCGTAAGCCCATTGCTGTAGTCTGCTTTTCTCCATAGATCTTTATTTTTTCTCTCTTGATTTTCCGTTTAGCACAATCATTCGTCCTTTACAAAAAGGCAATATTTGCTGCTACTTATTTTCTTTATATTCCCTAGCTTGAATCTATCGAATAAAATCTGCACCATGAAAAAAATCATCCTACCTATTTTTTTCCTGCTTCTATCGGCAGGATTACTTTTTGGTCAAAAACTAAAACCCGGCCCCCAAGTCTTGACTGTCCATTCTACCATGGATGACACAGAGCAACCTTATGCACTATATCTTCCTAAAGATTATGATGAGATGAACGCCTACCCTCTTGTGATAATGCTTCATGGTGCTGGCTCCAATCATCGTTTGGCGATGAGAAGAGTGTTTGGAAAGAGCAATTTTGAAGGAGAAAATGATGTAGAGGCCAGTCGATATTTCCCGGAATGGGAAGATGTTAATTACATCGTGGCAGCTCCTTATGCCAGAGGAACGGCAGGTTATCAGGGAGTAGCTGAAACTGATGTGATGCAAGTACTTGAGGATGTGAAAGAGCGGTTCACTATTGACGAGAACCGCATATACCTTACGGGCCTTTCTATGGGTGGTGGAGGAACACTCTGGATTGGTTTGACACGCCCTGATATTTGGGCAGCCATCGCACCAGTATGCCCTGCACCTCCACAAGAGACTGCAGAACTACTCGGGAATTCTTTTAACTATCCGGTGCATTTCTTCCAGGGAGGTGCAGACCCCGTAGTGCCTGCAGCTGGAACGCAAGCCATGGTGAAAGCAATGACTGAAATGGGTACTGATGTGACTTATGAAGAATATCCTGGTGTACAGCACGACAGTTGGGTCAATGCTTACGAAAGCGGATTCGTTTTCGACTGGTTCGATTCATACACCAAGAATCCATACCCTCAAAAGGTAAAATTTGCATCGCGGCATCTAAAGTATAGTGAAGCCTACTGGGTTAAATTCACGGAAATTGAAGCAGGACAGTTAGGAGAAATTGAGGCTACTTTCGATAAGGAAGGAAAATTAAAAGTATCCACCAAAGGTCTTTCTTCTTTCGCCTTGAACCTCGCAAAACACCCTGAATACAACGATAGCCAAGCTCTTTCCATTGATCTGGATGGACAAAAAATGGAAATCCCAGCATCTCCAGAATTCCATTTCTATAAGGATGGAGATTCGTGGACTTCAGGAATTCAATCTTCAAGGAGCATGGCAAAGAAATCAGGCCTGGAAGGCCCGGTATTTGACGCCTTCGCCCAACGCCATGTCTATGTTTATGGTACCGCGGACAATCCTAGCCAAGAAGTGATCGCTAAAAGACAAGCCGAAGCTTTTGAAGCTGCAAATTGGTCAAACTATAGAGGTGAGTTTCTGGGGAGAATTATGTTTTTCCCAAGAGTGATTTCAGACAAGGAGGTTCGTCCAAGTGATTTGGAAGGATCCAATCTCATCCTTTTCGGGGATGCATCGAATAATTCAATTATCGCTGGCATGAAGGATGCACTTCCAATGCACTTAGATCCGAATGATGAGGAACACGGGCTACTCTATATTTATCCCCAAGGTGAAAATTATGTTGTGGTCAGCTCAGGCCTAAATTGGTGGTCAAATCTTGAGGATTCAGGATATCCTTTTGTGGCACTTACTCATCGGGTTCTTCCTCAATTCAAAGATTACATCCTGTTTAAAGGAAATATGAATGAACCTATCAGTTCGGGTTATTTCAATAATGACTGGACTCTATCTGAGTCAAGTGTGAATGAGTTAAAATCAAGTGGTAAAGTAACGTTGAGATGAAAGCACTAAGATTAACATTCCTTTTTTGCCTGTGCTCCTTCCTGACGTTGGCTCAGGCCAAAGTCGACACGGTAGAAATCTTTAGCGAAGCTATGCAAAAGACCTTGAAGGCTGCTGTAACCACCCCTTCCTCCTATTCTTCAAACTCCTCCGATTATCCGGTTTTGTATTTATTACATGGCGGAAGTGGAGCATTTGACGATTGGCATAAAAAAGTTACTCAAGATGGATTGGTACAAGATATGGCGGAGCAATACGACCTGATAATCGTAACTCCAGGAGTTGGTCCTTCCAGCTATTACTTCGACAGTCCTTTGATGGACTCGGTACAGTATGCCACCTATATGATTGATGAGCTCATTCCTTTTGTGGATGAGAATTTCCGAACCTTAGACCAAAAAGAGTCAAGGGCCATCACTGGATTATCGATGGGTGGACATGGATCAATTACTCTTGCTGCAAAAAATTCAGACCTATTTGCCGTGGCAGGATCCATGAGTGGGGTAATGAACATTGATACCAGACTATGGACTGTACCAGATAATTTTAGAAACCTGAGAACTGGTCAGCAGAAAGAAATGCTAGGTGATATCACCTATGATGCCCCATTCAGTAAATACACCGCCGTGGGTTTAATCCCTGAATTAAAAGATGCTGAAATGGCTATAATTATTGACTGTGGAGTGGATGATTTTCTTATTGCGACAAACAGGCAAATGCATGAGCTATTAATGGAAAATAAAATTCCTCACGAGTACACCGAGCGTCCCGGTGCTCACACCTGGCAATATTGGACTGATGCTTTGCCGGTGCATATGGCATTTATCAGCAAAAGACTCAGTCGAGAATAAATTCATTTAAACAAATCTTATCACTCACCCATATATGAATGAATTTGAAAGCATGAGGCCCTACTTCGATTCAGAAGTTCATGATGCCATCAAAAAGATCATCGACGATCCTATGTTGGATGCCATGATGATGTTTGCTTTCCCAGAGGATACGGAAATGGAGTGGAAAAAGCTTATGCTCCACACCCACTCCTTAAGAGATTTCCAGATCAATTTTATTTACCCTGCATTAAAGCAGGTTCTTGCAAAAAGCTCTGAAGGCCTTACCTATTCAGGCTTTGAAAAGCTTGAACCCAATACTGCTTATCTCTTTATTTCGAATCATAGAGATATAATTCTGGATACATCATTATTCAACGCATGCTTATATGAAAATGGCTTAGTAATGACTACTTCTGCCATTGGTAATAATCTGGTGCAGAAGCCTTTTCTCAGTATCCTGAGTAAACTCAATAGGAATTTTACCATTGAGAGAGGCATTCAGGGGCGAAAGCTAATGGAAAGCTCCATGAAGGTTTCATCCTTTATTCATAATGCAATCGATCATGAAAACAGAAGCGTGTGGACAGCCCAGCGTGAAGGAAGAAGCAAAGATGGAAATGACTTGACCCATAAGGGAGTATTAAAAATGCTCACCCTTGCCCATAAGGGTGAAAACCCCTTTGATACATTTAAGGAGATCAAGATTGTTCCTATTTCCATGTCCTATGAATATGACCCAACGGATGTATTAAAGCTCCCCGAACTCCTGGCTAAAGCTAGAGATGAGAAATACATCAAGAGTGAAAATGAAGATTTCTTAAATCTGCTTAGGGGGATTATGGGTACAAAAAAACATATCCATATTCATGTGAATGGAACCATGGAGGCTGAGTTGGAAGAGATAGACCAAAAAGGAAAAAACCTTTCTGAAAAGTTAAACCTCTTGGCAGAAACCATTGATCTAAAGATCTGGGACGGATACAAACTTTGGCCTAGTAAATACATCGCATATGATGTATTGATGGATACTCAAAAGTATACCAATCAATATTCTGACGAAGAAAAACAGGAGTTTTTGGACCGCTTCAAAGCCAAGGTAGACACTAGTGATCCTGAAGTTAGAGAACGTTTCCTTGCCATGTATGCTAACCCTGTAATCAACAAAGAACAGGTTAAACCATAGCCCTATGAAAAAATATTTGTTCCTCTTCTTATCAGTAGTTATATGCTCGCTATTCACTTTT
>CAZLUY010000645.1:0-2766 GCA_964562785.1 uncultured Limnohabitans sp.
AACTCACCTTATCACCGTGATCCTGTAATAGGATATGGCCTTCGGCAGCTTCCCCAAAATTCTCCCACACTTTATATTTGCTTATTGCAACAAGGTCTCTGTATTCCTTTGATCCTCTTACAAATTCCACCACTTTGACACCATTGAGGTAATGCTCCACCCGGTTATCAGGGTGAACCACAAGCCTACCTTTATTCCATTGCCCAGGAGGCTTGATGAATCGACCTTGCTTTTCTGCCTTGATCAGATCATATAAGGAGGCAAGCGTTCTATTTCCATCACGTCCCATTTTGGCATCTGGGTGCTTATCATCATCCAACAACTGATATTCCAGACCTATTGCTGAGCCTGAATTTCCTTCAGAAAGAGTTACAAAATATTTGACACCACTATTCGCTCCCTCAGTAAGTTTGAAATCAAAGGCGAGATCAAAAGCTGAGAATTTCTCTTCGGTAACAATGTCACCGGCATTCGTGGATTCGCCTCCTCCAGAAGCTTCGATGCTAAGGATTCCTTCATTTATAGTCCATCCAAAACCAGGAAATGCATCTTTATATGCACCTTTCCAACCTGTTGAGGTAGTGCCGTCGAACAATAATCTCCAGCCCATTGCTTTCTCATATTCCGTGAGGCTATTCAGGTCATTACTTACCACAAATACATCCTTTGAAAATGGCTTTGGATCTAGATTCTCAGTTTTTATTCTAATGTTCCTGAAAGTGGTTTTACGTCCTGCATCTTCAGGGTTACCAATGCTGTGAACCTGTAAACCAATAAAGCCTTTGCTGTCCATATCATCTACCACATAGGCCACTTCCTGTCCATTCACCCAGGTTTTGATTTCATTGCCTATAGCTTCAATTCTATATTTATTGAATTCTCCCATCTTGAATGCTGATTTAGCATTTGGATTAAGATCGAGTGGATAAAGCCATCCTCTTCTTGCTTCATCATATAAGCCACCGGACCAGGCTCGATCACTTGGGTCCGCTTCAATTTGGTATCCGAAAACCAAACCTTGACCATTTCGACCATTAGGATCATATTGACCTCGGGTCATGATTCCGGAATTACTCGACAAATGCTCTATTTTGAGTTCTAACTCAAGGATGTAATCTCCAAAGACTTCCTCCGTAACCAGAAAAGTATTAGGTGTATTGGCTACGGCCTTTCCGATTATCTCTCCATTCTCAATTTCAAATTCAGCTTCTCCCCCTAAGGCTTTCCAGCCCTCAAGGTTTTCTCCATTGAATAGTTCTGTCCAACCGTCGTTAGCATCAGAGTTTGAGGAGTTTTCAGTACAGGAATAAAGGACGATACAAAGCATCCAAAGTACTGATAGGTATTTTTTCATTAGTGCAGGTTTTGAGTTTTTATAAGTTACATGAAAATAAACAATGGCATACATCGATCTTAGCTTAAATGTATCAAGTCAGAGCTTTTAAGGAGGAGCGGTAAATCGGGTTTAAACTTTACTATTTTTGCGCATGCTCGATTTTAATGAAAAGTCAAAAGTCTTTATCACCTGTAAGGACAGGTCCGTGTCATACCTGGAAAGTGAGGTAAGAGAACTAGGCTTTGTGCCCAATTATGTCATGCGAACCGGTTTGGAGATCAATGCCAGCATGGAAGAGTGCATGGACTTAAACCTTCACCTAAGGACAGCTTCACATGTACTTTTTGAGATTAAATCCTTTTATCTCAGGAATGCTACAGATATCTATCGAAGAATTAAGGCTATTCCCTGGGAGGAATACCTTGATGTTGATGGTATTTTTCGGTTAATTCTGTTGTAGAGAATGAGAGCGTGACTACTCCCTTAATTGTTAATGTCAAAGTCAAGGATGCCATTGTAGACCGCTTCAGGGAGAAAAGAGGAAGACGACCAGATTCTGGTTCTGATTTTTCTGGATTGGTTTTTCAAATGTTCTGGAAGGGTAATCAAGCCAGAATGTACATCAACACTTCCGGTGATACTTTAGGAAGGCATGGATATAGGAAGATTCCTGGTAAAGCCCCTATGATGGAGGCATTGGCGGCTGCAACTATTTATGCGACTGAATGGAATACCCGTGTTCCATTTATTAACCCCATGTGTGGTTCAGGCACACTTGCAATAGAAGCTGCTCTAATGGCTACAAAAAGGTTCCCTGGTTTGTATCGCGAAGACTATGCTTTTCAGCATTTAATCGGCTATGATGAAAATGCTTACAAAGCGAAAAAGAGAAAGTTAGAGAACAAAATCACTGAGATTCCTGAACTACGAATAGTGGCTTCAGACATTTCCTTGCAAGCGATTTCTTATGCCAGAGAAAATGCTAGGGTAGCAGGAGTGGAGCACATGATTGATTTCCAGGTATGTGATTTTGCTGAAACGGAAATACCCGAGAGACCAAGGGGTGTAATTATGTTTAATCCGGAATATGGAGACAGGCTTGGAGTAGATGATGAGTTAGTAGTGGTCTACAAAAGGATGGGGGATTTTATGAAGCAAAAATGTGCGGGATACCGAGGATATATCTTTACTGGAAATATGGCCTTGGCAAAAAAGGTTGGCTTGAAAGCGAGCCGGCGGATCGAATTCTGGAACGGAACGATCGATTGTCGATTGCTTAAATATGAAATGTACGAAGGAAAGAGAGCATAAAAAAAGGAGCCGACTGGCTCCTTTTTTTATGCTCTCTTTCCTTCGTACATATCATATTTAAGCAATCGACAATCGATCGTTCCGTTCCAGAATTCGATCCGCCGGCTCGCTTTCAAGCC
>CAZLUY010000646.1:0-4825 GCA_964562785.1 uncultured Limnohabitans sp.
TCAAGGAGTAAATCTATTCCGCGAAGGGATGCTTTTATCCCGGCAGGATCCCCATCGTATAAGACAGTTACCTGATCAGCGAATCTCTTAATGAGTTTGATCTGCCCTTCAGTCAGCGATGTACCCGAAGAAGCAACAACATTCTCGATCCCAGAAAGGTGCATGGATATTACATCTGTGTAGCCCTCCACCAAATAGCAATTACCTGTATTCCTAATAGACTGCTTGGCTTGGTACATTCCATAAAGGACATCCGATTTATGGTAAATCGGAGTCTCAGGTGAATTAATGTATTTAGGTTGATTCTTATCCTTGGTGAGAATCCTCGCACCAAAGCCAATTGGCTTACCACTGACATTATGAATAGCGAAAGTTACTCTACCTCGGAATCTATCATACTTGCGGCTTGGGTCACCTTCTTTTTGGAGAATAAGTCCACCCTTGAGAAGAATATCTTCTTTGTATCCTGCTTCTGTGGCAGCATTTAAAAGATTATCCCAGCCATTTAGGGCGTAACCCAAATCGAATTTTTCAATAATCTGCTGGGTAAAGCCTCGTTCCTTGAAATAGCTCAGCCCAATTGATTTCCCCTCCTCTGTTCTTAAATTCTTTATGAAAAAGTCTCTTGCGAATGATAGGGCAATGTAGAGGCTCTCTCTCTCTTTATATTCCTGATCTTGCTCAGGGGTTCGGTTGATTTCTTCTTCGATCTCAATGCCATATTTCTTGGCGAGCTGCTTGATTGCCTCTTGAAATCCTATCCCTTCTATATCCATTACAAATTGAATAGGATCACCAGCCTTGCCGCATCCGAAGCATTTATAAATCTGCTTTGCAGGTGATATAGAAAAAGAAGGTGTCTTCTCTCCGTGAAATGGACAACAAGCCCATAAATTCTGCCCCTTTTTCTTTAGAGAAACATAATCACCCACGACCTCTTCGATATCCATCCGGTCTTTTACTTTATCTGTGGTGATTTTACTGAGCATAAATGGGGTTTTGTCAGGTGAAATACCTGATTACTGGGGATTTCAGAACTATTTCTGATTACCCAAAGTTAAGTCATTTGAGATCAAAATTCCTTTCTTTTTTTAATCGAAGGATAAGGACTAAATTTCGAAAAAATTCGCAAATCACCTATGAGTTTGAATAAAGAATCCATCCTTAAAACACTTTCCAGAGTGGATGACCCAGATCTTAAGAAAGACCTGGTTACCTTGGGGATGATTCAAAAGATATCAATAGACGGCAATAAGGTAAGCTTTAATGTTGTCCTAACCACTCCGGCCTGTCCACTAAAAGAGGTTATCAAAAACAATTGCCTTGAAGTACTTGAAGAAGACTTTGGGAAAGAAGTCGAATGGGACATCTTTATGACTTCTCAAGTCACTACAGTTCGTGAAGCTACACCTGTTCTTCCAAAGGTGAAGAATATTATTGCTGTGGCATCAGGAAAAGGGGGTGTAGGGAAATCTACGACTTCAGTTAATCTTGCTGTCGCCTTGGCTGAACTTGGAGCTAAAGTAGGTTTAATAGACGCAGATATCTCCGGCCCCTCAATTCCAACCATGTTCAATGTTGAAGGTGAGCAACCAACTGTCAAAAAAGTGGGTGACAAAAATGTAATTATTCCTATCACTCAATATGGAGTGAAGCTTATCTCAATAGGCTTCTTAACACCAGCAGAAAGTGCTGTGGTATGGCGTGGCCCTATGGCCAGCTCTGCGCTGAGACAGTTTATTTCTGATGTAGAATGGGGAGAATTGGACTACCTTTTGATCGACTTACCTCCAGGAACATCAGATATTCACTTGACCATGGTGCAGACCGTTCCGGTTACTGGTGCGATTATTGTCACTACACCTCAAAAAGTGGCCTTAGCGGATGCAACTAAAGGTTTGACGATGTTTAAACAGCCTCAAATTAACGTACCCGTCTTAGGTGTTATTGAAAATATGGCGTATTTTTCACCTGCTGAATTACCCGATAATAAGTACTATTTGTTTGGTAAAGAAGGAGGAAAAAATCTTGCTAAGAAATACGAGGTTCCTTTCCTAGGAGAAGTACCGATAGTTCAAAGCATTAGGGAAAGTGGAGACACAGGCTTCCCTGCTGTATTTAAAAACGGTAAAACGAGAGAGTCATACACTGAACTTGCTGAAACAGTAGCTCGACAAGTTGCTATCAGAAATGCCTCATCAGACCAAACAAAAAAGGTGGAGATAACCACATCATAAAATGGAAGAAAGCGTAAAGAATAAAATAGAAACTGCACTTGACACTATTCGCCCTTATTTAGAGGCCGACGGAGGAAATGTAAGAGTTGTGGAGTTGACTGAGGACATGGTTTTGAAGCTTGAACTCCTAGGCAATTGCGGATCTTGCCCGATGTCTACCATGACCCTTAAGGCAGGTGTTGAAGAAGCAATAAAAAGAGCCATCCCAGAAATTACCGCTGTAGAAGCCATCAACCTCACTGTTGCGTAATTAAATAAGAGTGAGTCAAAAGCCTTTCCTATTTCAGTATTTCCTAGTTCTTCTAAGCCTTTGTGGGTTAGTAGCGCCTTTGTCCGCTCAGAATTTTGAAGTAAGGAATTTCGGTTATGCTCAAAATCCTACGCATTCACATAATGAAAAATGCGCCCATGGAGTTCTTGAAGCCAAGCTGGAGCAAGAAATGGGTTATATGGGATCCAAAGAGGCTTTTGAGGAATGGATTTTCCAAAAAATTGAATCCAGAAGATCCAGCCCGCAGATTAATTCAAGGACTTTAAATGAGACCATTAAAATCCCAGTGGTCGTTCATGTAATTCACGCTGGAACAGAGATCGGTGAAGGTCCAAATATCCCAGATTCGCAAATTTTGGAGCAGATTCGGGTTCTGAACGAGGATTTCAATAGAACCAATGAGGATGCCGTTAATACACCCGATGAATTCTTACCCGTAGCTGGATCTGCGAACATAGAGTTTGTTCTTGCCAGACAGGATGAGCAGGGTCTCCCTACGACTGGAATTGTAAGAGTTGAAGGTCCTTTATCGGTTTATGATCCGGACGATGCGGTTTTAATTGGGCAAACTTCTCAATGGAATCCTGAGGAATATTTAAATATTTGGGTTGTCCCTTTGGTGCAACCCTTTATTGGCTACGCCTCATTTCCCATCTCTGATTTACCAGGTCTCAACTTCCCTCCAACATCTGCCATTACTGATGGAGTTACCGTGGATTATCGATTCTTCGGTGTTGGAGGAAATTCGATTTCATCAACTCGAGGTAGAACGGCTACCCATGAAGTAGGCCATTACCTTGGTCTAAGGCATATTTGGGGAGATGGTGGTTGTGGAGTGGATGACTTTGTCGCCGATACCCCTGAACAAGACAATTCCAACAACAATTGCTCTGCAAATGCATCAAGATTTAGCTGTAACAGCAATGATATGATCCAAAATTACATGGACTATACTCCTGATGCATGTATGAATCTGTTTACACTTGGCCAAATTGAAAGATTCCACGTGGTGTTAGAAGAATCTCCGAGACGAGTGACTTTAGTAAATAACAGGGCCACTGAAGATCCGGTATTGGTGAATTTCGACTTGGGCATTACCAGAGTCATTGAGCCGAGTGATTTTGCTTGTGGATCTCTGATTCAACCAGAAATTGTGGTTCTAAATGCTGGTGAAGAAAACCTTAACTCTGCTGTAATTGATCTTTCCATAAATGGTCAGTTAGTTGAATCTAAGAATGTGACCTTCTCACTTGATACAGGTGAAGAGAGCAACGTCCAGTTTGAAGATTTCGATCTTCCAAACCTTACTAATGAAGTTATCTTCACCATCAAGTCTGTAAATAACAGACCAGATGAGAATCCTGATAATAATGAAGCCGTAAGGAATCCAGTTATACAGGGTGATATAGACTTGCCTTATACGTTGGATTTTGATCAATTCCCAGCCGATTGGACAATTGATAATCCAGACGAATCAATCACTTGGGAAAATGATGATTTAGAGATAGATGGACAATTAGAGCCAACAATGTTCATCCGTCATTACGATTATGAAGCTCCCGGAGAATTAGATTATTTTATATCTCCGAAAATTGATCTGAATCGCTACCCAAATGCGCAATTAGTATTTGATTTGGCTTATGCTCCATACGACCAAGCAGGTTTCGATGACCGTCTGATAGTTGCCGTTTCACAGGATTGTGGTGGTTCTTTCGATATCAATAACGCCGTTTACAACAAATCACAAACCCGATTAACTACTTCAGAGGCAACTTTAGACCCATTTATTCCTGAGAATGCTACTCAGTTCAGAACAGAACTATTTAATCTGGCACCTTACCGAGAACTTGGAGAAGTTCGCCTAGCCCTGATCACGCAAAATGGCTATGGGAATAACCTATACATTAAGAATGTTCGGATTCTACCAAATGAAGAGTTCAAGTACAACTTAGAAATTGAGGAGCTAATTAGCCCAACCCCAATTTTGGACGGGACTCAACTTGAAGAAAGAGTAGTAATCAGAAATACAGGTAACCTCCCTGTTTCTGCATTCCTATTCTCCAGAAGTACCAATGGCTCTGCAGAGCAAACTTTTGTTGCTAGTGGATCGACAGTTCAGCCAAATGAGACATTTGAGTTAAGCGGATCCAAAACAACCAGAGCTGGTAAGAATCGCATGGACTATACCATTTTTGATCCAAACTTTGATGCCAATGGTAATAATCGAAATGGTTTCAGGAGATATATAATCGAAGATCAACAAAGGATTCAGAGCCCCTGGAGGCAAAATTTCAATAACTCAACAACAGTTGGAAGC
>CAZLUY010000647.1:0-2122 GCA_964562785.1 uncultured Limnohabitans sp.
TAGAGTCGAGGAGCTAGAAACTTTCTATGGGGATAAGGGTACAGAGAAAAATGACATAAGAAGGCTCTCACATTTTGGGACCACTCCATTCGCCGTACAATTAAGCATTCCACATGCCATCGAATTCCATCAAAACTTAGGAACTGATAGAATCAGCCAACGAATGAACTATCTGAAGAACCTCTGGATTGACAAAGTTTCCTCCAACCCAAATGTTGAAGTCCTCACACCTCAGTCCTACAATTTATCCTGTGGCATTGCTTCATTTCGAATTGTTGGGAAGACTGGCAAAGAGGTGGAAAATGAATTGCTAGAAAAACACCAAATTTTCACAGTAGCAAGAGTTCTAGGTGAAAAAGGGTGTCTGAGAGTCACCCCGGGAATTTATACTCAGGCCAGTGATATGATCAATCTAGCCGAAGCCATATCAGAAATTGCCTCATGAAACTCATCTCAGATCCCCGGGTCCAAGAAGTCTTCCATGAATATCCCAAGGAGGCACGAAAGGAGTTGGAAAACCTGAGAAATCTAATCATCGAAGTGGCTGAAGAAATTCCAGGTTTGACTAGACTAGAAGAGACCTTGAGGTGGGGTGAACCTAGTTATATAACCAAGAATGGGAGTACCTTAAGGATGGATTGGAAAGAAAAATCACCCTCCCATTTTTCTTTGTTCTTTAAATGTACTTCTTCCCTTGTGCCTACTTTTCGACAGATATACCCAGAAGAGTTCCATTATGAGGGGAACAGAGAAATCCGTTTTGAAATTGGAAATACTATTCCCTCAGAACCTATCAAAGAATGCATCCGGATGACATTGAACTATCACCGATTGAAAAAGCTTCCTCTGCTGGGTCATCTTGAAAAATCTAAGCTTTAATCTGCTTTTTACCCTCTGTATTCAAGCCGTCAAAATGACTTTAATCAGTTTGGCTATTCCAGCACCAAAGCCATAGACCTAAAATTTTTTTGATCATTAATAAAAGTGGATATTAGGAATGAAAAGGATGATAAAGAGGAGGTAGATTTGAGGGAGAGGGAAACCATAAACCTTACATATGAAATTTACGGCGGAGCAACTGCAAAAAGCTAAGACCAGGGACGACCTGAAGGTAATAGCCAAGGAGAATAAAATTCCCATCAAAAAGACCATAAAGAAGCTTGACTACGAAACGGAATTGGCGCTACTTCAATCAGAGTTTGTTAATCTTCAAAAATGGATCGCGAATGAAAAAAAGAGAGTAGCCGTAATTTTTGAAGGAAGAGATGCGGCTGGAAAGGGAGGATCAATTAAGCGATTCAAAGAGCATTTAAATCCACGGACTTCGAGAGTTGTCGCACTGACAAAACCTACAGAAGTAGAAAGAGGGCAATGGTATTTTCGCCGTTACATCAAGGTCCTACCCGACCCGGGAGAAATCGTCTTTTTCGACAGAAGCTGGTATAACCGTGCGGTTGTAGAGCCAGTAATGGGTTTTTGTACACCGGAGCAATATGAGCAGTTCATGGTTCAAGTACCGGAATTCGAACACCTACTCCATGAAGACAATATGAAAATCATCAAGTTTTGGTTTTCAATTTCTAAGGATGAACAAAAGAAGCGATTCGAGGATCGGTTGAAGAATCCTTTAAAGCAATGGAAGTTTAGTCCGGTAGACATGAAGGGCCAAGACCTTTGGGATGACTATACCTACTACAAGGAGCAGATGTTTAGTCGTACTCACACCAATTATTGCCCCTGGATAATTGTGAAGACGAATGATAAAAAGGAGGCTCGATTGGAGAGTATGCGCTATGTTCTTTCTCAGTTCAACTATGAAGGAAAGGGAGAATCAGGAATCACCCTATTACCTGACCCGAATGTCATTCTGAGGTTTCAGAGAAGCGTGTTACAAATAGATATTTGATGGTATGAGCAATAGAAAACTAACGCCAGAAGAGGTAGAACTATTGAATTCCAAGGTTGGACTTCACGCCCTGCTCAAGCCAAAAAAGGTAAACCTGGAGAAAGCACTTTACATAGCCAAGTATACCACAGAGATTAGGAAGCGGCAGGAAGAACTTATCAAGCTTCAAAACTGGGTGATCGAAAATAATAAAAAGGTTGTCGTAGTTTTTGAAGG
>CAZLUY010000648.1:0-3241 GCA_964562785.1 uncultured Limnohabitans sp.
CCGACTGGTTCCTTGCTGGTTAGCCAGTCCAGAAACCGTCTCTGCTTTATTTCCAGTAAAGGAATCTTTCGATTTGGTCATTTTTGATGAAGCATCGCAATGTCAAGTAGAGCGAGGTTTACCGGGAATGCTCAGGGGAAAACAAATTGTCATTGCCGGTGACTCCATGCAACTTCCACCTTCTGATTTTTACAAAGCAAGCTGGCATGATGATGACGAAGGAATTGAGTACGAATCAGAATCGATTCTAGAGTTGTCAAGGAATTACTTTGAGTTTATTCGGTTAAAGGGGCACTACAGATCTGAAAACCCCTCACTAATTCATTTTTCTAATGATCAATTCTATGACTCTCATTTAGAAAGTCTTCCCGAAATAAAAACTATGCTAACGAATGATCCAGCTTTTACCTGGACTAAGTTGGAGGGAATATGGGATCAACAAAGAAATAAGATTGAGGCAGAGGAGGTAGTGACTAAGGTTCGAGAAATCAACAAGAGAGCTCCTAATGCAAGGATTGGAGTGGTCACTAGTAATTATTTCCAGATGGAATTGATTTCCGAATTGCTGTGGACTGCCGGATTATCAAGAGACGATTTAAAGGTCAGGAACATTGAAAATGTCCAGGGAGATGAATTTGATGAAGTCATTATATCTCTGGGTTATGCACCAAACCGGGATGGAAAGCTTACAACCAATTTTGGCCTACTATCTAAATCAGGTGGGGCTAGAAGGTTGAATGTTGCGGTGAGTAGAGCTAGAAAAAAGATTCACATCATCACTAGTTTGAATCCAGAGGATTTTCGCCCAAAACAGATTGAAAATGAGGGTATAAGGTTATTGCATGAGTATTTCTTGTTTGCCCGAGAGCAAAGTATATCTCCCAATATTCCGAGCCCTGTGATCAATCCTGCCAGAGAATTCTCTGAAACATTGCGAAATAAATTGATTGAGTCCGAAAGTGATTACGATCAAGAAATCCCAAGTTCATTGATGGATTTAATTCTGAGAAGAATGGATGAAGAGCCCTTGGCAATACTGACTGACGATCAAAGATTTTTCAATGCATCATCCGCAAAAGCAGCACTTGCCTATCACCCGATTCTATTAAAAAGTAAAGGCTGGCAGTACCAAATGAAATGGAGTAGGGAAGAATTGCATCATGGAACCTGATCAATCTTCCTTGAATTACATATACCCAACAACCTTATAAACGGTGATTCCTATCCACTCCTTTACCAATTTATGCCAGTGGGTGAGTGAATCGGCACTTGGAAATAGCAAGGCAGGGATATCATATTTGGTGTCGTATGAATAATAGTCTGTAGGGAAAGTTTCTGTGCTCAACCCAGACTTATCAAAACAGCCCTTCGCCCGATACATATGGAAGGCAGAAGTGATCAACAGAAATTCCTGATCGGTATTGATTCCTTGATTATCCAAAAACTCCTTAGTGAACTGGGCGTTCTGAGCTGTGTTTTTACTTTTATCCTCTATCATGATATCCTCTGGCGGCATTCCAGTCATTTCAAGAAAGCGTTGGAGGAGCTCCGCTTCGCTTTGAGGATTTACTGGGTTCAAGCCCTGCCCACCAGTAATGAGAATCTTTTTGATTTTACCTATCCTATATAGTTGAAGGGCATGGGTAATTCGATCTGCACCCTTATTGAAGAAAGTGCGGTCATAGGCAGTTTTGCTTAGGTTCGTAACCCCAGTGAGAACGATCCCTATTTCATGATTATCGATTTCCTCAAAACTTTTATAATCCGGCTCCCAGGCTAATAGAGCCTGATTGGCAATAAAAGGATTGGTGCAAAAAATCAGTAAGCCTATCCCTGACCACAAAAGCTTCTTCCCCCATTTTCTCTTAATAAAAACTGCACCCACTATGACCAGGATCATGATGATGGTCAGAGGCATGGCTAGAAAACTTAAGAACTGGGATAGGTAGAAAAACATGTTGGCAAATAAAGTTTGGATTGGTAAATAATCCAATTGGGTTCTGTGAACTTCTCATTTATCGCGTGCCTCATCAAATAGCATTTTAATCGGGATTTTAGCTTTTCTAATAATCGTCAGTATTCTATTTTTGATCATGCCTTCAAACCAGCCAGATCTTAGAGAACCACTTGAGAATCTAAATCGAGATTTAAACGGTGATCTTCGCTTTGATTCTTTAAGTAAGACACTTTACGCCACTGATGCTTCTGTATATCGAGAGGTACCACTTGCGGTAGCTTTCCCAAAGAATGAAGAGGATATAAGGAAGCTTATTCAGTTTGCCAGAGATCACAAGACCTCATTGATTCCACGGACCGCTGGTACCTCATTAGCAGGGCAATGTGTAGGGAACGGGATAGTGGTGGATGTTTCGAAGCACTTCACTGAAATCCTGGAATTGAATAAAGAAGAGAGGTGGGTTCGGGTGCAGCCAGGTGTTGTTAGGGATGAACTGAACAGATATTTGCAACCTCATGGTTTGTTTTTCAGCCCTATTACGTCTACAGCCAACCGTGCCATGATCGGAGGAATGGTTGGGAATAACTCTTCAGGAACAACTTCCATAGTTTATGGAGTGACTAGAGATAAGGTCCTTTCCTTAGACACTCTTTTAAGTGATGGAAGCAAAGTGACCTTTGGAGACTTGAGCCCCTCCGAATTTGAGGATAAATGTAAGTTAGGCACCCTTGAGGGAAACGTTTACAATCAAATTTCTGAAGAACTTAACAAGGCAGAAAACAGGAAGGAGATTCATGATCAATTTCCAAAGAAGTCCATTCACAGAAGAAATACAGGGTACGCAGTTGATGAACTGCTGAAATCTGAAATTTTTGAAGGTGAAGAAAACTTCAATTTCTGTAAACTACTGAGTGGTTCCGAGGGAACCCTGGCATTTACAACTGAAATCAAGATAAGTTTAGATCCACTTCCTGATCCAATTGATGTGGTAGTCGCCGCACACTTCAATACGATAAACGAAAGTATGAAGGCTTCGCAAGTAGCGATGAAGCATCCAGCCACAGCAGTTGAGTTAATGGATAAAATCATTTTGGACTGCACTAAGGAGAGTATAGAATATTCCAAAAACCGATACTTCGTCGAAGGTGATCCCGAAGCCATCCTAATGGTTGAATTTAGAGGTCAGAAATTGGAGGAAGCACTTGATAAGGCAAGTGCATTGGTTGGAGATTTGGAGAACTCAGGTCTGGGATATGCTTATCCCATTATTGAAACAGATAAGGT
>CAZLUY010000649.1:0-1920 GCA_964562785.1 uncultured Limnohabitans sp.
ATTCAGGTCCAAGGGATTAGTTTCGATTCTTATGAATCCCCTGATGAAAAAGAATATGAGCAACACCCTTGAAACGGTCTTGAACGATGCTAAGATCTACGCTGAAACTGGTCAAGTTTCGGAAGCAAAGAGAATGCGGATTGAAGAACTCAAACGAAAAAAGAGCCCATTGGCAGCTTAGGAAAAAGGATCCACATGGATCCTTTTTTTATTTTAGCTATAGATTTTTCTGAAGCTCTTGTCCTGCGCTTCCATTTATGCGTTAGGACTTTAATGAAAGCCCTATGAAATACAGCATCTTTTTAATTTCAACTTTTTTAAGCCTTGTTTTCTCAAATGATAAACTTCAAGGTAAATGGAAGCTTAATTCATTTGACACAATCGATAAAATCAGACTTTCGGAAACCTACCTTCTTGCCTCAGAAGAACAAAGAGATTTGATGGAGCAACGTTTTGAAAAGGTGCTCGATGAATCCTACTATCACTTTTCGAATGATTCCCTGTTTTACTCGGATCTGGATAGAGGAATCATGGTCACAAGACGAGCACTTTGGGAGCTCAAGGATGATGTATTGACCATAAAAGAAATTGATCGTAAGTATGTTCGTCAGGCTCTAATTCGCCATGTTTCTAAGGATTCTCTAGTCCTTTCACTAATCGTTGAGGGGAAAGCTGGTGATGGAAAGTTGGTTTTCACCAGAGCCGATTGAATAGGGGTCATGATTTAACTACCTTGATATTATGGGAAAGAAGCTGAATTCGATTACTCCTGAGTTACAAGACTTCATCAGTAATCAGAAAATGTTTTTCGTGGGCACGGCCGCTAAAAGTGGAAGAGTTAATGTCTCACCCAAGGGAATGGACTCTTTTCGGGTAACCGAATCAAATAAGGTTGTTTGGCTTAATTTTACGGGTAGTGGAAATGAAACTGCCGCTCATCTCTTGCAAAATCCCAGGATGACAATCATGTTCTGTGCTTTCGAAGGAAGGCCCATGATCCTGAGACTTTATGGAGAGGCAAAGATTTTTCATCCGAGAGATAAAGAGTATGACCGCTATTCTTTTCTCTTCCCAGATAGTCCAGGTGCCAGGCAAATAATAGAATTAGATGTGGATCTAGTACAAACTTCCTGTGGCTTTGCCGTCCCATTAATGGATTTTCAGCAAGAAAGAACAGTTCTCAAAGATTGGGCAGCAAAGAAGGGAGAAGGCGGGATTAAAGAGTACTGGAAAGAAAAAAATACCCAAAGCATCGATGGCTTTGAAACACAGATATTGGAATAAAAATTATGGCTATTTGATCCGTTTTATTATGAAAAGGCTTACCTCATTCTTTACTTTTTTTCTGGCTTTATTTGCCCTCTTTGTAATAAATGCTGATGCTCAGGAGTACACTCCGAAGAAGGGAGATATAAAAGTCACAATCATTTATGCTAACGGGGAGGATACTAATTTTGACATGGATTACTACACCGAAAAGCACATGCCTATGGTGGCAGATTTATTCGGTGAATACTTGCTTGGCTATGGAATCGAAGAAGGCATCGGTGGAAGGACACCAGATGCTCCAGCCCCATATTTAGCCATGGGATTTTTCTATTTCAAAACGGTCAAAGATTTTGGTGAAGCTATGGGCCCAAATGCACTTAAGATTCGTGAGGATATTCCAAATTACACCAATGTAGAACCGGAGGTACTGGTTAGCAAAGTGATTAAGTAAACCTCCCTTCTGTTTCCAAAATGAAAAAAGAAGAAGCCCTTTTAGTAATCGATATGCAAAAGGGTTCATTTACCCCAAAAACTCCAAGGTTTGATACGGATGGAGTAGTTGAGCGTATCAATCAACTTGCTGAGAAATTTAGAGCTTCAGGAAAGCCTGTGATTTTTGTACAGCACGATGGAACTGGATCAGGGGAATGT
>CAZLUY010000650.1:0-2609 GCA_964562785.1 uncultured Limnohabitans sp.
GTTTTCACTGCACAAAAAGAACACGAACGCGTACACGTATTTCCAAGTATCATAAAGGTAGCGGTACCAGCACCCCAGCACTCTCCCATATTGGGGCAATTTCCACTCTCACATATGGTATGGAGCTTATGCTCATCTACCAATCGTCGCACTTTGGCATATTCCTTCCCAACAGGAAGCTTTACTCGTAGCCAATCTGGCTTCTTCTTTCTGGTGGCTTCTTCGGATATAACCGGAAGTTCTATCATCTCGCTTCTAAATTTTGGTCAAAGGTACATCGGGGATAGTCAAAACCCAATTTTACTTATTTCCTAAATCCGTAAAAAAATGTAAAGTAAGCAGACTGAAATAATTGTCTGTTCTCCGTTGTAGGGATCAAGGGAATTTCTTTGGTGTAACCCTCAAGCATGTATCCAAGTTCCAAGCCGGTAACATTGCTTTTGAATACCCCAAATTCAAAGGAAACTGCAGCCTTAAAATTCGCTCCAAATGCGAACTCGGATTGTCCTAAACCCTGGAACAGACTTCCGGTACCAAGAATATTGAATCTACTTTGATGTACTTCTGGGTCGTATTGCTCGGTAACGGTTTCTAACCTATTCACGGCATACTCAATATAATATGGGGCGATAAGACCAAAAGAAGGGCCGACGGCACCAAGTAAGGAAACTTGTACACCTTGATTTGGGGCTTTCTTAAAGACGATTATTTCCCGACCATACTGTGGACGAATCGCATATAGGTAATTTGATTTCCCGAAAATGTAACTATTCCCTAGGACGGTATTATATCTGACCTCTTTTGGATTCTTGACATTGGAAAGCTCAATAGCCCAAAATGCCAGCTGCTCATCGGTTAGTTTTGTACCTACTTTCAGTACGAAACCACCGATTAGTCCACCATTGGTATTTTTGTTAAGGCCAAATAGCACTTCTTTGTCATACTCGTAATTACCAACATCATCCCGCTGCGCAAAAGATTCAGTAAAAATCAGAAGACAAATTACCGCTGGAATAAGTTTGATGGGAGACCACCCTGTTGGAACCAATTTTGGATTAATTTTGATCACAGGTATTATAACTGAATTTTAAAAGTAAGAGTTTATGCCCACTATAAAAAGTTCATATTTAGGCAATCTAAGGACCGAATCAGAGCACTTAGGAAGCAGTAAAAAAATAATTACAGACGCCCCGAAAGATAATAATGGAAAAGGAGAGGCTTTTTCCCCTACAGACCTGGTAGCAAGTGCATTAGGTAGTTGCATGGTTACAATTATGGGTATATTAGCCAATCGAGATGGGGTTGAACTCACAGGATTGAGCTGGGATGTGACCAAAGTCATGGGTTCAAATCCGAGAAAAATATCAGAGATTATTGTTGACTTTACTTGGGAAAATCCTCCTACTAATGAAGCTTATCTAAAGAAGCTCAAAAATGCTGCGAGAACGTGTCCTGTAGCATTGAGCCTAGATAAAGAAGTTACTCAGACAATTAATTTCAACTTTTGATTTTATCAGAAGTTGAATGAATCAATATAAACCCAAATGCGATGAGTTACCTTTTTACAAGTTTTTCAGGTTGGAAAACCTATCTGAAAGACAACCAGCAGACTTTACCTGAATCTGTTCTTGAATATGAGATGGATCAAAAAGGAGCCGATAGGGAAGAAATTTTGCAAGGACTTCTTAGGGCTTACCAAGTCATGAAGGATGCTGTCAAGACTGGTTTGACAGAAGAAATGAAATCCATGTCAGGGATGATTAATGACGGAGCCAAAAAGGTTTATAATCATCCATTATCAGTTTTGTCCCCCGAGTTTCAAAAGTTGATTTCCCGAGCTCTTGCAGCTAAAGAGGTGAATTCTTGCATGGGGAGAGTAGTGGCTGCCCCTACCGCCGGTGCTTCAGGGATATTACCCGGTACCCTTGTCACACTTCAGGAGATTCATCAGCTGAGCGATGAAAAAATAGTAGAAGGGCTTTTGGTTGGAGCTGGGATAGCTTTGGTCATTGAAGATAAGGCTAGTCTAGCAGGTGCCGTAGGTGGATGTCAGGCGGAAACAGGTTCAGCTGCGGCTATGGCATCTGGAGCCATTGTCTATTGCTTAGGAGGAGACGCAGATCAGGTATTTAATGCGGTTGCCATTACTATTCAATGTATGCTCGGCCTGGTCTGTGACCCAGTTGCCGGATTGGTTGAAGTGCCATGTGTAGTTCGAAATGCTAGTGCAGCAGCTATTTCATTCAGTTCAGCTCAGATTGCATTGGCTCAGGTAAGTGCAGTTATCCCGGTGGATGAATGTGTCGAGGCTATGGGAGAGATCGGAGCCTCCATGGAAAGTAGATATAAGGAAACCGCTATGGGTGGATTAGCAGCTACATTGACTGGGCAGGAAATCTCGAAGAGAGTTTTGATTCAGGATATCGAAATCCTTCCTGATGCTTCAGGTGAGTAGGTTTGCAAAGAAGGGGATGGCTAGAATGCTATCTATTGTGAAAGCAAAAAAAGTGGACCAAAGAATACTACTCCAGAGCATATGAAAAAAAATATTTCTCCTTTTAGTACCAAACGATACTAGAATAAGAGTTCCCCCAATAGGCGTTAGGAAG
>CAZLUY010000651.1:0-2023 GCA_964562785.1 uncultured Limnohabitans sp.
GTGCTGATCCTCAAATACAAAGCACTCTGAATTATCCAATTCAATTTCTTCCATTGTAAGATCCAAATCATTTAGATCAATGATGTCGTCATCCTTCACAAAACCAAGGAATTTTCCTTGATCCACAACGGGAAGTACATCCGTTCTGATCTCTTCCATCCAAGCAATGGCCAAGGCACATTTATCGCTTAGCTTTAGCGGTGGAATGAGGTTAGTTATAAATTCTACGGACTGCATAATTGAAATATAGATATTCTAAAGGCATTATAAAACGCAGACCGCTAATAACTTGTTCCCAGGCTTGGTGACCATTTTGCTTTAAGACAAATAGTTGACTAAAATTCCCATTAGGATACCTGCAGCAATAATAGCGGGGGAGGAAATTTTGGTGAACTGTAAAAGGCTATATGTACCAAGAATCATAAAAATGTTGATCACATTGGCTTCCATAGGTTCAAATAGCAAATAAGCTGCAGCGATCAACATTCCACAAGAACAAGCATTAATTCCCTCCAAAGCAGCTCTCACTGGTCGGTAGGTTTTCAATTGATCCCAAAAGCGGATGACAAAGAAAATAAGGAAAATACCGGGGAGAAAGATGCCAGCGGCTGCCACCAAACCTCCCATGATAAAACCCATTGTCCCAAATTCTCGGAGCGAAAGAGCACCCACATAAGAAGAAATACTGAATGTTGGTCCAGGTACACCTTGAGAAATTGCATAGCCCGTGAGGAATTCTTCCGATGAAAGGAATTGTTTAAAATCCACAAATTCAGTGTACAAATAGGGGACGAGTACCTGGCCGCCTCCAAAGATCAAGCTTCCATTTCTATAGAAGTTCTCAAATAGTAGGACTGATGAGTTTCTGGTTAAAGCACCTAAAACCGCTGCAAAAACCAATACACCCGACCATAGGTAGAAGTTAGCCCATTTGATTTTCAGAGGAGAATCTCTCTCCATTTTCGGCTGATTTTTGTATTTGATGGATGTGCTCAATCCACCAAAAATCAAGAGTATCGGAAAGACAAAAGGTGAGCTATAAAAGAATGACACAAAAGCGGAAATCAATACAAGAATCATGGCTTCAGTGGTTTGAACCATTTTTCCGATGGTCTTTTGCGCAGCAAAAATTATAAATCCAATTGCCATGGGTTGGATGAATTTGGCAAAGTTCAAGGCTCCTGGAGTGTTTTCCTGCAGAAAATTGATCAGTAATGCTGCTGAAGTCATGATTATCGTCGCAGGAAGAATCCATACCATCAAGGCCAGATAGGCAAGGTTTGGCCCGCCAACACGAAACCCAATAGCACAAATTAATTGAGTGGAAGATGGCCCGGGAAGCATATTGCATAGGGCATTTAATTCCCAAAGATCTTCTTCAGTAATATAATTTTTGGAGTGGACCATTCGCTCAAGAAGCATCGCTAAAAAAGCCTGTGGGCCTCCGAAAGCAGTAACCGATAAGGCTAAGATGTCCTTTAGAAATAAGTAATATCTGACCTTCTTGACAGACATGAATTAGGATCGTAAACCTAGTTCTCTCAGTCGTTCCTCCAGGAATCCTCCGGCCGTAATATCTGAGAATTCTTTAGGATGACTCTCGTCTATGCAATTCTCCAGACAGCTCAGATCCATCTCTGATCTTGGATGCATGAAAAAAGGAATACTATATCTACTGCTATTCATTTTTTCCCGAGGAGGGTTTACCACCCGATGAATAGTGGATTTTAGTTTTTTGTTGGTCAGGCGCTCCAGCATATCTCCAACATTCACAACAATTTGGTCAGGAAGGGCTGTGATTGGAATCCATTCACCATCTTTTCTCAAAACTTGAAGGCCATCTGCACTTGCTCCCATCAAAAGGGTGATCAAATTGATATCTCCGTGTTCTGCTGCTCGAACTGCATCGGAGGGCACTGAGTCCGGATTTTGAATAGGGAAATAATGGATTTGCCTCAAAATTGAATTTCCATAGGCTACTTTATCCTCAAAGAAATCTTCCTCTAGTTCAAGATGGAGAGCA
>CAZLUY010000652.1:0-2094 GCA_964562785.1 uncultured Limnohabitans sp.
TTTTGAATTCGGGAAAAGCCTGGCAGAAATCAAAGAAATATTGGAGCCCTTGAGTGATTCAACTTTTACCCGGCTCAATGAGGAAATTCAACTACCGACTGCACAGAAGAGTCAATCCCAATTGGATGTTTATGGATTTCAATTCGAAGGAAAAAAACGAAATGTCGAACTCATTTT
This sequence comes from uncultured Limnohabitans sp., assembly GCA_964562785.1. Lineage (GTDB taxonomy): Bacteria > Bacteroidota > Bacteroidia > Cytophagales > Cyclobacteriaceae > Algoriphagus. The sequence goes on from CAZLUY010000652.1 coordinate 178, forward strand.
CGCCGATGATCAATTGGATATAGTTTGGATTCTTACTGAAGCAGATGAAGAAGAAGGATTTGTTGCTGATTTAAAAAGCCAGCATGGCGCTCCTACTCATCAAATGGAGATCATGACCTTCTTCCTGAATGATGGAGGGGCGGTTCGAAATGAACCTCATGAGCTATTGTTTATTTCTGATAGACTGAAGGCACCTTACAAGCAATGGTTGGATAGCCAGCTCTAAAGTCAAGTGAATCTCCTTACCATTATATCCTGAGGCTAGATCTCAAAAAATACAAGTCGCAAAACCAACTATAAACAGATGAAAAAAAGAATAATCACAGCATTAGGCCTACTCCTTGTATGCGTACAACTGACTTCAGCCCAAGAGTTAAAACGAAGAGGTCTTTTAGGCATTATGATGCAATCTGTAAACGATAGCATCGCCCAACAAATGAACCTGGAAGACAATTCGGGGCTATACCTATCCATGGTAATGCCCGGCTCAACCTTTGCCAATTTAGGTGTACAACAAGGCGATGTCTTAACCTCTTTGAACGGAGTAAAAGTGAATCGCCCGCAGGATGTGCTAGCGATTACTGGTGGACTTTATGAGGGAGCACAGATCCAAGCGACCTATATCAGTAATAACAGTAACAAAGAAGGCTCTACCACTCTACAAGGCAGACCCAAAGAGACCTTCGACAATGCCGAGGTTCAATACGGGCAAGTCAATTACTCAGGCAATAGACTGCTTAGCATTCTTGTGCTTCCAGAAAATGTGGAGAATCCTCCTGTTGTTTATTTTCTACAAGGCTATACCTGCGGCTCAATAGAAACTGTGACCGATGACAACCCCATGAAGAAACTCATGATGGACTGGCTTGCAGCTGGTTTTGCCGTGTATCGGGTTGAGAAGCCCGGTGTTGGAGACAGCCAAAGCGTCAAACCTTGCTCACAGATCAACTTTGATGAAGAACTAATTGCCTTTAAAGAGGGATACAAAGACTTGATTGCAAATGAGCAGATCGACAAAGACAATATCTTCTTATTCGGTCACTCTATGGGAGGAGTTATCGCCCCATTATTGGAAGAAATTCACGTTCCCAAAGGGACCATCGTTTATGGAACAGTAGGCGATAACTGGTATGATTATATGGTAGACCTTTATACGCTGCAGCCAAAACACTTCGGGGTTTCAGATGCGCAGATTAAAGAGAACAACGAAGTCAACCTGCCCTTTAACCGGGATTTCCTGCTCAAGAAATTTAATGCTGATCAAATCCGGGCTAATCAGGCCTATGTAGACTTCTTCCAAAACGAGCTCGATTTTGAAAACGAACAATATATCGGACGTCATTTCGATTTTTGGCAGACCCTGGCCGATGTCAACATCCCGGATGCCTGGGCCAAGGTGGAAAGTAATGTTCTTGCTTTATATGGAGAGTTTGACATACAGGCGATAAACCGTGAAGGGGTAGATAAGATTGCTCAGATCGTTAATTCCGGTAAGGGCAAAGCTGAGTCAAAAGTAATCCCAAAGGCAGATCATGGATTTGTGAATTTTGACTCCATGGAAGAGAATGTAAGAACCCTAAATAATGGATCCTACTCCGAGCATGCTAGAGATAATTATAGCGTCCTACTCGGACAGACCACTACACGCTGGATGGCATCTAAAGTACAATAGCCTTATAACAGATAGCTAAACCAAATCATCATGAAAAGACATTCACTTTTCACCATTCGAAAGTTTGTCTTGATCCTTCTCGTGGCACTGTCCATGAATCAGGTCACGGCGCAAACCGAATCAGTATGGGTCTGTGATGTGAAATTCAAAAACAATGAATTTGACAACGCTCACGCAGGAAGTGGTTTCCTCCTCAAGCATGAGAATAAAGTTTATGGCATCACAGCAAAGCATGTACTCTTCTT
>CAZLUY010000653.1:0-2039 GCA_964562785.1 uncultured Limnohabitans sp.
GGGAATAGGGGCCACGAGTTCCTGGATTGGTCTGAGGAGAAAGTGTATAATTCCCTTCAGCAATTTATCGGTCGCGAAAGTTCTTTACGTTAGGACTTCTTCTTAAACGACCAGGTCACATAAAATCGAGCTACCTCGTCACCTTGAGGGTTTGTACCCGAAGAAACCATTGTCAGTTTATCGCTTTCACCTACATTCAGTGAGTCGATAACCTTTATAAGCTCTAGTCCTTGCTCACAAGTAAATGTGATTTTTTGATTTGCCTTTTTGAAGTACTCCGCTCGAAAATCTACTACCAGCATGCTGAATTTACCATTACCTGCTAATGCAAGCTGACACAATGCTCCAGTACTAAGTTCTGCTGCACCTGCCAAGGCAGCAAAATAAATAGACTTGAATGGGTTTTGTGATCTCCAGAAGTATGGGATAGTCACCTCGCATTGCTCTAATGAGATACTCTTTAATCTAAAGCCCCAAAACACAGCTGAAGGAAGCTTGGCTAACATCCCGAACCAAAAGGTCATTGGATTACCCATTTTCCTGATATAATCTTCCTGCTTTTTATTTAAGCTAAGTGTTTGAGTTTCCGGAGTCATAGTTTTTTAACTTTACAACAAAGTACAAAATTATTCCTACCGCTCGTTTTAGATAAAATCCTAACGTCATATCATGAAGAATTTTTTAACCCTGATCTTGATTATAGCTCTTGTGTTTTCCTGCGCCAAAGTTCCTTTAACTGGTAGAAGCCAATTGGCTCTCGTAGAAAGTTCAGAGATCCAACCTTTAGTTAATGAAGAATATGACAAGGTTCTTAAAGAAGGGCAGGTGTTAACAAACTCCCCAGAAGGTCGTCAAATTGTTTCCGTTGGGAACAAAATTGCTTCTTCGGTTGAAGATTTCTTAAATAAGGAAGGCTACTCTGATTTAGCTCAAAGCTTTGAGTGGGAATTCAATTTGCTAAAAAATGCTGCGGCCAACGCTTGGTGTATGCCTGGAGGAAAGGTCGCATTCTACACTGGAATTTTACCCATAACTCAAAATGAAACAGGAATTGCAGTTGTCATGGGACATGAAATTGCTCATGCTGTAGCCTCTCATTCCAGAGAGCGCATGTCTAGCGGCCTACTTACAAACTTTGGTATGAGTGTTCTCTCTACGGCTATGGGATCGAATCCAACATTAACTGAAGCAATCTTTTTGCAATCAGTTGGGATGGGAAGCGAGTTAGGAATGTTAGCATTTTCAAGAAAGCATGAGTTGGAGGCTGATGAGCTAGGTTTGATTTTTATGGCGATGGCAGGTTATGATCCAAGGGAAGCTCCGGTCTTTTGGGAGCGTATGGCTTCTCAGGGTGGAGAAGTTCCACCAGAGTTTCTGTCAACACATCCTGGTCCCGAAAATCGACAAGCCAAGCTGGAAGAACAAATGGAGAGAGCAATGCAGTATTACAGAGGGGAATTATAAAAAAAGAGCTGGATCTGATCCAGCTCTTTTTTTACATCTGAAAGTTCCTGAGTTTGATTTGAGTTAGTTTCCGCTTGGTGTCGATCGGGAAATCTCCACGCATCATCCAGTCATAATAGCCTGGCTCTTCTTTTAACACCTGATCTACAGGTTTCCCTTTATGCTTACCAAAGTTAAAGACTTCAATACTCTCACTATTTTTCACAAATCTCCCTGCTAGATCAACCATGTTACTATTCACCAGTTGGTGAACTTTCTTCATGTCATTTTCAAAAGTACCAAGCTTATTCCCCTTCAAGTCTTCAGCTTCCTGGCCCATATATCGATCCATTTGGGCAATAAAAACTTCCATAGTTGCAACAGTATCAGCTTCCGCACTATGGGCGTTTTCCAAGGTTTTATCGCAGTAGAATTTGTATGCAGAGGTTAAGTTCCTCTTTTCCATTAGGTGAAAAATCTTCTGTGCGTCAAGCAAGTTTCTTTTCCCTAAGTCAAATTCAATTCCTGCACGATTGAACTCCTCTGTGAGCAGAGGAATGTCATATTTCAACACATTGAATCCAGCAAGATCAGAA
>CAZLUY010000654.1:0-3301 GCA_964562785.1 uncultured Limnohabitans sp.
TGACTTGTCCTGAATGTGGACATCAAAAAGAAGAAACCATGCCAACAGATGCATGTCAGTATTTCTATGAATGCGAAAACTGTAATGAAGTACTTAAACCCATACCAGGTGATTGTTGCGTTTACTGCTCTTATGGTACAGTAGCTTGCCCACCAATCCAAGAAGGTGGTAAAAGTTCATGTTGTGGGTAAATCAGACAATCAAAATAAAGAGAGCAGCAAAGTTAGGTGGGTTCGCACATGCCCACCGCTCAACCGGATTGCCAAGGTCAAGCCCTATGGGTTTTGATAAAAATCTCCACCCTTCGGGTAGTATTTTTCCCAAAAACCTTGTCAACCGTGCCACACCCACCTTTTCAAGAGCTTTCTCTTTTCTTTTTTTCCCTTTTTTCTTTTCTCTTTTGAAAATGTCTGTGCGAAGCGCAGCGAGCATAATTCTAATGGCTTGCTATATGAAATCGTTTCGCTTAAAAACACACAGACTAGAAACCACCTACACCAAACCCCACTTCTTTATCCTGAATAAAGGATTGAATAGTGGTAAACCACTCAATACACCTTGCCCGAATTGTTTTGTTTGTATTGTTGAAAATGAAGCAGACAGGGAATTTTTATACTGGCTATGCTTCGGACTGTGGAGGTCTAAGTCATTCCATTTCTATTTGAAAGGCTCGGTGATTCCATTCATAACTATTGACGAGATCCGAAAGGTTATAGGAGAGAGTGAAGCTAAAGCAAGCATAAAGAAACAAGCATTTGATAAGTCAATTCAGGCACTAAAACTATTGGATGTCAACGAGCAAAAAATCAAGCTCACCTTAAAAATGATAGATACTGCAAGACAGGCAATTTTCCACAACCTAATGAAGGAAACAGAGACAGGATAAATCCTTGTCCTGACAAAAGAACAGGGCAACAAAAGCAAAATAAAGCACACCAAAGCAACAGCACCTAAGAATGAATCTTCGCCTGTTTCTTGTAGTATTTTAGATGGTGAAGGGCAAATCCATGGTAAGTCCGTGTCAAGTCCAAGCAAATGTTTAACCCTTAAAAAATCGTAAAAAGATGGGAAAAATTAATCAAGGTATTCTCGGTGGTGTCTCAGGGCAGGTTGGGAATGTAATCGGTGGAACTTGGAAGGGCATCGATTACCTAAGAATCAAACCTTCCAGTGTAGCGAACCCAAGAACTGAAGGTCAGGTTGACCAGCGTTCTAAGTTCTCAACTGTATTGAAGTTCTTGCAGCCAATGACAGACTTCCTTAGAGTTGGTTTTAAGCAATATGCCAACAAGATGACGCAATTCAATGCGGCCATGTCATACAACCTGAATAATGCCATTACAGGAGCTTATCCCAACTTCATGGTAGACTATGCAAGTGCATTGGTTTCAAGAGGAAACCTGACTGGTGCTGCGAATGGTGCAGCTTCTTCTCCAAGTGCTGGAAACGTAGAAGCGACCTGGACAGACAATTCAGGAAGTGGTAGTGCCTTAGCAACGGACAAAGCTCTGATTGCTCTTTTGAATACCACAAGAGGTGAGGCAGTTTTCACAACTGCGGGACCAGCAAGATCAGTTGGTACAGCAACCATTCCAGTGCCTTCTGAATACTCAGGAGAAGACGTTGAAGTCTTCTTAGGGTTTGCATCAGAAGACGGAACTAAAGTTGCTAACAGCTCTTATTTAGGCTCTGTAACAGTTGCGTAAAGCGATTGGTGTTTTCGATAAAAACCGCTTCCTTTGTGAGGCGGTTTTTTTATGTCCGCTCCGCTCCATTTTTCCTTTCTTATCCCTTATTTTGCTATTACTCAGCTATTTCTGTTGCTAATTCGTTTCTACTACCTTAGCAACATGCTGATATACAGTAAGTTAAATTAGTATCAAATATTTTGTATCGGAAAGTAATTACTTTAAAACGGTCTTCACCAACACCAGATTTTTAATCCAAAGCACCAGCAAATCTGATCCCCGTTAACTTGTGCATTTCATAGCTGAAGGTTGAAAGATTGCTGCTGTTAAAAAGATTTATATCGTCATAACCACAGGATCTAGCAACAACTTTAATGAGCTCATTTGAAGCATTAAAAAATGTGGCAAGTCGTTCGGCTGATTTATCAATTATCAACCTACTTCTCAAATGATCTTTTTGTGTAGCGATACCTACAGGACAATTATTAGTATGACAAGCCCTCATCCCAAGGCAACCAATTGCTTGTAAAGCCGAATTAGATACGGCAATGGCATCAGCACCAAGCATCAAAGCTTTTGCAAAGTCATCTGCTACGCGTAATCCTCCTGTAATAACCAATGAAACATCTTGCGCACCTATTTTATCCAAATGGGTCCTCGCACGGGCTAAGGCGGGAATCGTTGGGACATTAATGTTATCCTTTAAAATCTTTGGTGCTGAACCAGTCCCTCCTCCCCGGCCATCAAGAATTATGTAATCAACACCAACTTCGATGGCAAAATCTATGTCTTCCTCAATATGAGAAGCGGCAATCTTGAACCCTACAGGGATGCCACCGGTTTGCTCTCTGACCTGATCTGCAAATGATTTAAAATCCTCAGCTGTTTTCATATCTGGGAATGCAGCGGGTGAAATAGCGGTTTCCCCCATCTCTAAGCCTCTAACTTCCGCAATTTCCTCTGTGACTTTATTTCCTGGTAAATGTCCACCAGTACCAGTTTTAGCTCCTTGTCCTCCTTTAAAATGAAATGCCTGGGCCTTCTTTACCTTATCCCAACTGAATCCAAACTTACCAGTGGCTAACTCATAAAAGTACTTGGAATTACTTTCCTGTTCTTGAGGCAGCATCCCTCCTTCACCACTGCAGATGCCTGTTCCTGCTAATTCGGCACCTTTTGAGAGCGCTATTTTGGCTTCTCTGGATAAAGCCCCAAAGCTCATATCGGAAACGAACATCGGCATAGATAACTCCAGGGGCTTATTTGCCTTTTTCCCTATTACAACCTTGGTGGATACTTCATCTTCATCCAAAAGAGGTCTCGTGGCAAGTTGGGCAGGCAAAAATTGAATATTCTCCCACTTAGGTAGGATATTTCTATCCACACCCATGGAGGAAGATGGTCCATGATGACCATGCTTTTTCAATCCATTTTTTGCTAAATCCCTTATGAATGAAGTGTAAGGTTCGGTGCTCTCAGGATGCGTGTCCGAATATTGACCTTGATATTCATCCCTGTCAAAAGGTTGTGGATACTTTATTAGGTACTCCTCAATCTCATCCAGATCAACAATTATCCAATCATCTTCAATCCTACTTTGAAATTTGTGAAGA